>JBBROU010000085.1:0-22679 GCA_038229055.1 Bryobacterales bacterium
AATAACTCGGGCGTGTTCGTAGGCCACTATATCGATGCCGCAGGCGTGTGGCACGGATATCTGGCGAAATAGACGTTCCGCCAACCCGTACTCCGTTGCAATGCCTCAACCGGCCCGCGTCTGAAGCCTCGCACGATACACTAATCGTTGATGCAATTTCAGGAAATTGTCGAGGCCCAACGCCACCTGATCGACTCCCAACGGTGGGTTGGCGAGGATGATGTCGTACTTGGGGCCGGGGTGTTGACCACCTTGGGTAGTCGTGAGCGGATTGTGGTGCTCAATTCGGGCGCGTTCGTGCAGGTAAAGGTTGAGGATGGCGATCTTCACCAAATTCGCGTCGTTGTCGAAAGCCGGTGAAAGCGTGACTTTCGAGAAACTCCCATTGCTTGGGTTTGAGCATCGGTCGCGACGACGAGTCAGTACCTGCACGCGAGGCCAAATGAATCTAGCGCTCAGTATCTGAATGTTTTTGAATAGTGGTGCCGCAAATTCTTGCACGTTGGCAAGTACCCCCCAAGTGCGCCGCAGAGTGGGTGCCCGTTTTCTTCGGCATTACATTTCCGTGCAGGAGGTCGCTTGAAGCGAACACGCCGCAAAAATTTCGCCACTCCGCGCGCAATGCAAGGCTCCGCGATAGAATCGACGCATGTGCCCGATATTCGCGCTTCTGCTTCTCGCCGTTCCCGCCGGCACCGCTCAGCGCGATCAGCTTCTGCGTGTACTTGCCACCCGCATTGCTCAATCCGGCCGTATTCTCTCGATCGCCGAAGAAGCGCAAACCCGCACCGACCCCAAGCCCGCCATCGCTCCCGGCGCCGCGCCATTGCTTACCTTCCGTTACTTCGAAGGCAACACGCGGCAGCGCTTCGGCAAACTCGATCTGGTTATGGACGATGCGGGTCATTAAACTCCTTATCCTTGCTGCCGCCTTCCTCTCCGCTCAATCGGATCCACTCGTCGATGGCCTTCGCCAATTCGACAAAGGCGATTACCACGCCGCGGAAAGCAGTCTTTCCAAAGCCGGCAATGACCCGCGCGCGCGGGGTTTCCTCGCCCTCGCGCGCGCCGCGTTGGGACGTTGTCCAGACGCCGTTGGCGAACTTCAATTGCAGTTCGACAAGGCGGATGACAAGGAGTTGAGCCGCCTCGCCGGTCTCGGTCTCGCCCGCTGCCGCGCCGCTATTTCCACCGATGCCGCGCTTCCGGTGCTCGCCCAATTGCGCTCCCGATTTCCCGATGACGCCGATGTGCTCTACGAATCCGCACGCGTCTATATGCGCGCGTGGAATGAAGTGGTCTACGCTATGTTTCAGAAAACACCCTCGTCCTTCCGGGTGAATCAGATGTCTGCCGAGGTGTTCGAAACGCAATCCAATTACAGGCAGGCCATCGCGGAATATCAAAACGCGATCGCGAAGAGTCCGCGGGCGCTCAATCTGCATTTCCGCCTCGGACGCGCACTGCTAATGGATTCTCACGAGCCACGGACGCTCGACCAGGCACTCAAGGAATTTCGCTCCGAGTTGGAATTGAATCCATCCGATGCCGCGGCCGAATATCAGGTGGGTCAGGTGCTTGTCGCGCAGCAAAAACAGCAGGAAGCGCGTCCGCATTACGAAATGGCACTCGCGTTCACGCCCGACTTCGCCGAAGCGCTCATCGCGTTGGCGCGCATCGATCTGAGTTTACGCGACTACCCCGGCGCCATCGCGCGCCTCGAACGCGCTGTCCAACTTCGCCCGGCCAGTGAGAGCGCGCACTATTCGTTGATGCTCGCCTATCGCAACGCCGGCCGTCTCACCGACGCCAAGCGCGAGCAAGCGGAACTTGAAAAGATCACGAAGCCTCCCGAAGGAGAGTTTACTAACTTCCTAAAGAAGTTGGGCAATAAGCCCTCCACCGAAAAGCCGCCGCAGCCATGAAGCCATTCGCGGCGCGGCTCGTGTTCCCCGTGGTCCTGCATACCATCGCGGCGCAGGCCGGCGGTGCCGCCGCCGACTTCCGTAACATTGCCGCGCAAGCCGGCCTGACTCGTTCTTTCCCGAACGGCGGCATCTCTGCCAAGCAGTACATCATCGAAACCACGGGCAGCGGCATTGCATTCCTCGATTACGATAACGACGGATTTCCCGACCTCTTCGTGGTCTCCGGCGATGGCGCGCCGAGCCGCCTCTATCACAATAACGGCAAGGGCAAGTTCGACGATGTCACCGCGGGCTCGGGCATCACGGCCAAGGGCTGGGGGCAAGGCGTCTGCGTCGGCGACTACGACAATGACGGCTTTACCGACATCCTGGTGACTTATTGGGGCCAGAATGTTCTTTATCGCAATGTCTCAGGCAAGCGATTTGAGGACGTCACAGCGCGCGCCCAGCTTACCCAGCCTGGTACGCGCTACAACACCGGCTGCGCCATGCTCGATTACAACCGCGATGGCCATCTGGATCTGTTCATTGCAAACTATCTGCAATTTGAGTTCGGCGTAACTCCCAAGCCCGGTGCGAATCCTTATTGTTACTATCGCGGCATCCCCGTGAGCTGCGGCCCCCGCGGACTGCCTTTTGCTTCGAATCTGCTTTACAGAAGCAACGGCGATGGGACTTTTACCGATGTTTCCGATTCTTCCGGTATCTCGGCACCCAAACGGAGTTATTGCCTCGGAGCCGTCACCGGCGATTTCAATCGCGACGGCTGGCCCGATATTTTCGTCGCCTGCGATCAGACACCGTCGCTCCTCTTCATCAATCAGAAGGACGGCACGTTCAGCGAGGAAGCTCTGCTGCGCGGCGTTGCTCTCGATCAAGACGGCAAAGCGGTCTCCGGCATGGGCGCCGCGGCCGGTGATTACGATGGCGACGGATGGCTGGATCTTTTCCGAACTAACTTCTCGGACGAGAGGGAGACCCTCTACCGCAACCGCGGAGGCGGAGAATTCGATGAAGCAACGACAGCCGCGGGCCTGGCGCGCAACACTCGCTACGTCGGCTGGGGCTGCGGCTTCTTCGATTTCGACAATGACGGCTGGAGCGACCTGTTCCTGGTCAACGGCCATGTCTTCCCCGAAGTCGATCGCCTCAAGATCGACATTCACAACGCGCAGCGAGGAATCCTCTACCGCAACCTCGGCAACGGAACGTTCGAAGACATCTCGGAGAAGGCGGGCCCCGGAGTTCTGGAGCCGCACGTTTCGCGGGGCGCGGCGTTCGGCGATTTCGATAACGACGGTGCCATTGAAATCGCCATTAACAACCAGAACGAGACGCCCGCATTCCTGAAAAATTTCCGGCGCTCTCCCGGCAATTGGATCCTGTTGAAGCTTCAAGGAACCCGTTCCAACCGAAGCGCCATCGGTGCCCAGGTGCGTGTCACGGCTGGCGGGCGCACGCAGATCGACGAAGTCCGCAGCGGCGGAAGCTACCTATCGCAAAACGATCTCCGCTTGCATTTCGGATTGGCTGCCGCCGCGATTATCGATTCCGTCGAAATCCTCTGGCCTTCGGGTACGAAGCAAATCGAGCGCGGCCTCGCCGTGAACCGCGTGATTACAATCCGCGAGAAACTTTAATTATTTGGCCGTGCCGCGTTCAATTTTTGGTGCAGCACGCGCTCGGCGTTGGCTTTATCGGCTTGCCCGAGCCGGTCATAGATTCGCGCCAGAAGATAGTGCGGCGGCGCCTGATTCGGATTCAACGCAATGGCCCGCTGTAACTCCGCCGCGGCTGAAAGATAATCGCGCCGCTTCTCCAGAACGGTCGCGAGCTCGTAGTGCGCTTCCCAAAAATCCCCACGGAGTGCGATCGAGTGGCGCAACAACTCCTCCGCGCTGGCCAACTGATCGCCTGTCTCAATCCGGCATTTGGCGAGAAGAAACGCGGCCAGATAATTTTTCGGGGTCACTTTTTGCCAAGACTCCACGCGGCCCCGAAACTCCGGCAGGCGATCCCCTAGCTGATCCATCATGCGGCCCAGATAAGCGTAAGGCTGCTCAACATCGGGCGCCAAATCCATTGTCCGGAAGAAGCTCGCCGCTGCGTCGGTGAACCGCCGCAGTCCGTAGTACGCCACTCCGAGCGCGAGTTCAATCTGGGCGCTTTTGTCGAACGTGCGCCGCCCTTGCTCCAGCACCTTTGCGGCCTGATCGAACTTCTGCTGCCGCAGCAGAACCTGTCCGAGGTCGAAGTAACTCGCTTCGTCATACGGCGCAAGTTCCACCACCTTACGCAGGGCTTCTATCCCACGATCTGTTTGCCCCGTGCCCGCGTACGCCGATGCGAGCATGCGCCGCAGATCCGCTTGGGCGGGCTGTTTTTTGACCGCGGTCTCAAGCAGCGGAATCGCACCCCGCGCATCGTTGTCCTGCAGTGCCAGTTGGCCCGCGCGCGCCAGCGCTTCACGGTCGGCGTGCTCGCTGAGCGCATACACGCGCTCGAACTGCGCCGCTTGGTGGACGTCGCCCGTTTCGGAGTAATACATGGCGAGCACGTGGCAAACGGCGGCATTGCTCTTGCCTAGCGTGCCTGCCCGCTCCGCCGCCGCGCTCGACTTTGAGTTTCCTGCTTTAAGGTACGTTTGCGCTAACCCCGCCCATGCCTCGGCACTCGCCGGTTTCAACTTCGCCGCAGCCTCAAGGTTCGCCTGCGCCGCCGGAAATTCGCCGGCGCTTAGCGCCGTTAATCCGTCACGCAATTTGGCTGCGAACTCGTCCGAGGGCGGACTGGCCAGCAAAAGGGAAAAGACTAAGATCAGCATGCACCCGCCATTTATTAAGATAGCCTTTGCTTTTACCGGCGGAAATACCGTCCGATTTCCATCGCCGGAAGCACGCCATTATGGGCCGGTGAATCCGCGTGGGCGGTCCTTTTCGTGGAGCCCCATACATGAGCCTCGATGCCCAATGGTAGATGTTGTTTCTTAGGTTTAGATGTAAAAAAATGTGAATCTCGGGCGAATTTGAGGGTAGCGGCCTGTAAAGGCTACCAGAGAGGAGTTTCTGCGGATTTTTGCTTGACACAAGCAGATTAACTGCAATATAGTCACGGTTAACTATAGGTCTTGTTGCCGGCTCTCCGCCAGCGCTTTAGAGGAAAGAACATGAAACGCCACGCCGCGAAATTGAGATTGTTCTTGCTTGCCTTGTTCGTCACAGGGTTAGTATTCGGTCAACGAGATTTAGCCACGCTTGTGGGCACAGTGACGGATGCTTCGGGCAGTGCTCTGCCCAACGCGAAAGTCATCATTACCGAGGATGCCACCGGGCAGAGCTACGAAGTCGCAACCAACGCCAGCGGTGAGTATATTCGTCCCGCTCTGAAACCCGGCGTTTATTCCGTAGAGGCCGAAGTCGCCGGTTTCAAGAAGAGTGTCCAACACGGCTTTACCCTCACCAGCGGTGATCGCACAGCCATCAACATCCAACTGGCGGTCGGCGACGTTTCGCAGTCCGTCGAGATCAGCGCGGCCGCTCCACTGCTGCAAACCGAAAGCACGATCCTCGGCCAGGACATTGCATCGAAACAGGTAAGCGAACTGCCCCTGGGCGGCCAGCGCACATTCACGTTTCTGGCCAGATTGTCACCTGGCGTCGTACCCGCCGAACCCGGTGCGCGTGACGCGGCTGGCGGCGGCTTTTCAGCGAACGGGGTGCGCTCGAACGGCCAGAACAACTTTCTGCTGAACGGCGTCGACAACAACGTCAACGTAATCGACTTTTTGAATCAGACCGCGTACGTCATCGGACCTTCGGTGGAAGCGATCGGCGAAATGCGTGTCCTTACGAACGGCTATAACGCGGAATATGGCCGCGGCGCTGGTGGCGTAGTCAACGTGTCGCTTAAATCCGGAACGAACGAAGTTCACGGAGCACTTTTCGAGTTTCTTCAAAATGAAAAGCTGAATGCTAACACTTGGGAAAATAACAAGAACGGCACGCCGCGCCAGCCTTACAAGCAGAATCAGTTCGGGGCCGCGATCGGCGGTCCGATCTGGAAAAATCACACCTTTATCTTCGGCGATTACCAAGGCACCCGCATTGCCGCTCCCAGCGGACAGGGCGCGGACTTCACCATTCCCACGGTTGCCTCCCGCACGGGCGATTTTTCGTCATTACTCGGCGGTGTTATTGGGACCGATGCCGCGGGCAACTCGATCCGAGCCGGCCAACTCTATGATCCGTCGAGCCAGACGTGTGCCAGCGGCTGCTCGAATCCCGACCCCAGCCAGCGCACCTACACACGGACGCCGTTCCAGGGCAATATCATCCCGCCCAGCCGTATTGACCCAGTGGCCGCCAAGCTCATCGGCCTGTTCCCGTCCCCTACTTCAGGGACGGCCCCCGGTGTTCGGCCGAATAACAACTACTTCAACCCAACGAACGGATCTCAGCAGGTCGATCAAGGAGATGTGCGCGTTGACCACCGCATCAGCGACAAAGATAATATCTTCGGAAGCTTGAGCTGGTCCGACACCAATAAATTCAACGCCCAGCCCCTCCCGGGAGCCCTTGATGCCACTTACTTCGCATCTAACTCGGAGGTCGATCTGGCGCGCAACGCGATGTTGAGCTACACGCGCGTGTGGAATCCGTCGATTATCTCTGAGACGCGCGTGGCTTTCACACGCTTGATCACTTCCCGCTTGCAGGCGAATCCCAATATCGACCAGTTTAAAGCTTTCGGCATCGGCGGTTACAATCCGACCACCACGTTGAACGGCGGCTTACCTTCGGTCGGCATCGATAATTACAGTGGCTTTGGCGCGTCCGACTGGCTGCCGTCGAAGGAATATAACAACGTCCTCGATTTCATTCAGAACGTCGCCATCAACAAAGGCAGCCATGCCTACAAGTTTGGCGCGGAGTTTCGCCCTATAAAGTTTCCGTTCTTCCAGGTTCCGAGTCCCCACGGCGACCTCAGCTTCAACCGTGCGGATACCGCCTATCCCAGCAAAGCGAACGGTTCGACCGGAAATCCGCTGGCCAACGATACCGGTGATGCGTACGCCTCGTTCCTGCTGGGAACCATCAACAACGGTCAGATCTCGACCAACAACTTTATCTCGTCGATTAAGTCGGCGTGGGCCTTCTATGGGCAGGACGACTGGAAGGTGTCGCCACGGCTGACTTTGAATCTCGGCCTGCGCTACGAGTTGTTTTCGCCCATTGGGGAACGTTTCGGACGCCAGTCGAATCTGAATCTTCAGACGCTCACGCTTGATATCCCCAAAGGCAAAGACCAGAACGCGCCCCTGCCCCCCAACTTCGCTACTGCTTTCCCGCAGATAACAGTGCGTCGCGGTGCCGTCGACAAGTACTTGATTAAGTCGGATAAATTCGACTTTTCGCCGCGCATCGGTGCAGCGTACCAGCTAACTCCAAAAACCGTGGTGCGCCTGGGCTATGGCATCTTTTACGGCGGCGAAGAGAACCAGGGCGGCTACCCCAATCGTGGCGAGGCCGTGCCGTTCAATGAATCGGTCAGTCTGAATCGGAACCTGCCGGGCACTCCGTATTCGGTCGGGGATTTTGGACCGAATCCGTATTTCAACGGCTTGCAAAACGGTTTTCCCTCGGATGTTTTCTCGCTTCCGGCACCAGTCAGCTTCCGGGGCGTGGCGCAGAATTTCCGGAATCCGCTGGTTCACAAATGGAACCTCGCGGTCCAACGGGAATTGGGAAATAACACGGCTCTGGAACTCGCTTACGTCGGTAACCACCAGGCGCACCAGGTCTCGAATCCCGACCCCAATGCTCCGTACGTCACGGGCGATCCGTTGGCAAACTACGACGCGCGGCGTCCCTATCCGAATATCGGCGGAATCGCGTTTACCGACACTTATGGCTTCGGTAACTACGCCGGCATGACGGCGAAATTGGAGAAACGGTACTCGGCAGGGCTGAACGCGCTGGTGTCGTATACCTACGGACATGCGCTGTCGAGTACGGGCACCACGCTGACCGGCTCTAACGCGTTTGGCTCGCACAATCCTCGTAATGAGTCCGAAGCCTACGCGAGCGCCGCATGGGATATCCGCCACAGCGCCGTCGTCAGCTTCACTTATGACCTTCCGTATGGACGCGGTCGTAGGTATGGGGCCAATACCAACGCCTTTGCGAACTTCCTGCTGGGCGGCTGGCAGGCCAACGGCATCCTCTCGTTCCGCTCGGGTCCCCCGTTTGGCATCGGCTCGAATGCTTGCGTCGGAGTCTGGACCTCATGCCGTCCGGACCTCGTTTCTGGTAAAGATCCCAAGAACGCGCCCTCCGGCGGACGGACGCCAAACCTCTGGTTCGACACGAGCGCCGTCACCGCGCCGCATCGGGAGGCCAACGGCTTCGGAACGCCAGGCAATTTGGGCGCCCAAAGCAACAATGCTCCGCCTACTCGCACCGCGGATGTTTCGCTGTTCAAGACATTGCCGATCACCGAGCGCTATCGGTTCCAATTCCGGGCCGAAGCCTTCAATATCGGCAATACGCCGCAGTTCAGTCAGCCGGACGCGAATCTTCAGGATTCGAATTTCGGCCGCGTCTTAGGGACACAAGGCGCATCGGAGCGCCGGCTCCAGGCTTCCTTGCGGTTCCAGTTCTAAGCTGAGGGTGTCAAGGGGGCCGGCCTCCCGGCCCCCTATTTGCCGATAATAAGTTTTGATGTGGCCGCGTACAGCAATGCCATTCCTCTGTATCGCGGCCTTTCTTTTCGCAGTTGCTCTCCTAGTGGCCGTCCCCGCTGAACCCTCGCATATTCACTACGTGGATGTTGCCGCTGCCTCAGGTTTGACTGTCTCGAACACGTTCGGCGGCCGCGAACGCAAAGACTACATCCTCGAGACCACCGGTAACGGTACCGCTATTTTTGACTTCGATGGCGATGGCGCGGCCGACATCTTCATCGCCAACGGCACCACGCTCGGCCACCGGCAAACTCGCCCGCAGCTTTACCGGAATGATGGCAACGGCAAGTTTACGGATGTCGCAGAGCGTGCCGGCCTCACCCACACAGGGTGGGCGCAGGGCGCCTGCGTCGCCGATTTCGACAACGACGGCCACCCCGACCTCTTCGTCACCTATTACGGCCACAACGTTCTGTATCGCAACCGAGGCAATGGAACCTTTGAGGACATCACGGAAAAGGCGCGCCTTCCGGTAACCGGCACTCGTTGGGGCACCGGCTGCGCCTTCACCGACATTGACAACGACGGCTATGTCGATCTCTTCGTCTCCAACTACATCGATCTCGATCTCGCCAAAACTCCCAAGCCAGGAAGCGCCCAGAGCTGCGTCTGGAAGGGCCTTCCGGTGATGTGCGGTCCAACGGGCCTGCCGATGGGGCACAATGCGCTTTACCGCAACAACGGCGACGGCACGTTCACCGACATCTCGGAGAAGGCCGGTATTCTGAAGCCCGGCGGCCGCTATGGCCTCGGAGTCATCGCTGCCGACTTCGACAATGACGGCTTCGCGGATATTTACGTCGCCTGCGACCAGACTCCGAGTCTGCTGTATCGTAATCGCGGCAACGGTACCTTCGAAGAGCGCGGCGCGGAAGCCGGAGTCGCCTACAACTTCGATGGCCGCTCGCAAGCCGGCATGGGCGCCGCCGCTGCCGACTACGATGGCAACGGCTTCCTCGATATCGTCAAGACGAACTTCTCCGGCGACCTTCCCTCGCTCTATAACAACGAAGACGGCAAGTTCTTCACCGATGTCTCGCGCCAGGCGGGCATCGGTCAGCGCCAGCTTCTCGGTTGGGGCGTCCTCTTCGTCGATGCCGATGAGGACGGCTGGCCCGACATCCTCATTGCCAACGGTCATGTTTATCCCGAAGTCGACCACACCCCGGTTGGGGACCGCTACCGCCAGCAGACCGAGCTCTATCGCAATCTAGGCAACGGCCGTTTTGCCGACGCCACGCTCACAGGCGGCCCCGGGCTGTCCGAACTGCGTCCGGCGCGCGGCATGGCTTCGGGCGACCTTGATGGGGACGGCCATCCGGAAATCGTGATCGTCAATATGAATCAGCCGCCCAGTCTGCTGAAGAACGATGCGACGCACCAGAATGCGGTCGTGGTCGCCCTCACCGGAACTAAGTCGAATCGCAGCGCCATCGGGGCGCGCGCGATTATCGAGACGCGCGGGCACACGCAAATGCAGGAAGTCATGAGTGGCGGCAGTTACCTGTCGCAAAACGATCTGGCTCTGAGTTTCGGCCTTGCCGCTGCGCAGCAGATTGAGCGCCTATCCGTTCGATGGCCGAGCGGGGCGAAACAGGAGTGGAAGAATCTCGATGTGAACCGCAAGTTCGCCATCACCGAAGCCGACGCCGCGATCAAGCAAACGCGGTTGCAGCGCCGTTAACTGACCTTGGTCAGCAATTCCGAAAGTTCGACCGGCCTGTGCTCTTCGGTGCCGCGCGGAAACGCTGGACCTACCACAACCGCTTCCCCGTGATCTTCGAACCATACGAGAAAAGAGGCGCGATCCGCACCCGGTAAGCGCTGCTGGTTTAGCCACGTGTAGTAGGCGCCCATGTCCCCGTCGATCAATGAGCCGTCCGGATCCGGCTCCGGCTTGGACTGAACTTCTGACAGAAGTTCGCCCATCGGCTTCTCGCGCTGCCGTGGCGCGTACCGCGACAGCAGCGTCAGAGGCTGGGCGCGCCGCAGCGCCTCTCTCGCCGCCCACTGCACAAACGTCGTGCTGAAAATCTGGGTGCCCGAGCCCTCCGTCAGCAGGCTGACTTTGAAGTGGTCCAGCACCGCGTCCGCGCTCTTTGGATTTAAGCCAACTTCTTCCGGCCCCATCTGCGCGAGCAGGGTCCGCAGAGCTTCGGCACTGAAGCTAGCTGAGGTGTAGGCCTTCCGCATCTTCTCCGAGAGCACCGCGCGCACTTGGGCCAGCGCCGCGTAGGACACGCGAGTCACCGCGCCGTCGATGGGCGCAGCAGTTTCTCCGCCATCGATATACCAGTGGCCATAGGGCACCTGATGCGCCGCCGCCCTCGCGTTCACCGCTTTCAAGATCGCGGGCAGTCCGCCCCGCGGCTTCACTTGGCGGAAGTACACGCCTTCGCGCGCCAGCTTCCGGAACAGCGCATATCGCTTCTGCGCCACTCCTTGCCCAATTACCGCGATACCGAGGCGGGGAACCGGAGGCGTCGGTTGCGGCGACGCCGCGAACACCTTCTCCACATAGGATTCCGATGTGGCACGGAAGCCGTCCATCTGATGCGTGGCCCAGAGATGCGCCGAAAGCTGTTCCAAAAACTGCCCGGGTGCATCCACCCACTGCGCCGCTTCCAGCTGCGGTGAAAGCCGCAATCGCGTGAACACAGCCATCTGCCGCGCCCGCTCCCGGAACGGCAGCGATTCCAGGTACGCGAACTGTTGCTCCAGCTCCCGCCGCTCGGCCGGAAATTTCCAGTCGTACCCGATGGCTTCTTTTAATAGGAACGGCACGAACGCAATCGGCAACTCGCGCAAAAGCGCAACTTTGCTCGCCGCCAGTTTGCGCCCTTCTGCCGGATATCGCGCAAAACTCTCGGATGTGAGTTGTTTCGGCGTCACAGAACTACAGCACCTCGGTCAGTGGCTTGCCCGTCGAGAGCCGCGGGGAAAATCCAAGCAGCGCGCCCAGTGTAGGAACCAGGTCGGTCGACTGCACCGGCCGTTCTACCACTACGTTCTGCCTCACACTTGGCCCCATCGCCATCATCCACGTGGTGCGCGAGACCGCGTCGCCCGTGCGGTGATGCTGGAAGCCATTGCCACCCGCACTCATGTCGGAATCACGCCCGAAGTCCGGCAGGATGAACATTGTCGTCTTGCCCGCATACTCCGGATTTTTTTCGATCGCATGCCACAACTCTGCGCACAACCGGTCGGACCGCTTGATCCCATCCAGGTACAGCGAGAACGTTCCCGAATGCGCGATATCGATATCGTGCAGCGTAATCCAGAGCAGGCTGGGCGCGAGATGCCGCATCAATTGCCTGGCAATATAAACTGACAGCTCATCCGGACTCGCCAAACTCTTCGCGTGCGCCGCGAAATCGGTCACCGACAGCTTCAGCACCTCGGCGAGTTGCTGCATCTCGATCTCGTGCCCGCCGACCGCCGGACTGTAGACGGCCGACTCGTAGTTGTCCCGTAGCAGATGATCGTAGCCGCCCGCGCCGCCACCCGGCAATGCCGCCGCGAGCAGCCGCTTCGGAAGAATCACCGCCGCCCCCGTTCCCGCCCCGTAATCCTTGTGTCCGCTCTCGCCGATCCGGTTGAATCCGTTGCTGGGCGCGATCACCCACGCGTCGCTCGTCGGTCGCTTCAAATCTTTCCGGAAATATTCGAATACCGTCGGATAATCCGGCGGCACTGCGGCGAAGTTGTTGAACGTCTCATAGACACCCGTCGCCAAACTCGCCGTCGCCACGTAGTGCCCCAGAATTCCGCGATTCACCACCTGGCTAAAGAAGGTCGCTCGGGGCATTAGATCGTTCAGTAAATGCGGGATATTCTCCTGTCCGTCGGGGGCAAACGTCTCGTCGTCACGCGCGCCACCCCCGAATGTCACCACTACAGCCTTCTTCGACATCGGCAGCGCGATTCCGCGACCCGCCATGGAACCGAACAGTGCGCCGCCCAACGCTGCACCCGTAGACGCGCGGAGAAAATCCCGCCGCGTACGCGCAATCGCCTGAGATATTTCGCGTGAGTGATTAGCGCTTCCCGGCACGCCTTTAGGATACTCTTGATCGATGACTATGGCCTCCAAATTCCTTCCGCTCGCGATCGCCATGCTGGCCGGAGCTCTACTCGGCCATGACGAACACGCCGCCGGTAAGCAGATCACCGTAACCGGAACAGTAGTCGATACAGGCTGCTACGTGACGCACGCCAGCAAAGGTCCCGACCACGCCGACTGCGCGCTGGCTTGCGCCAAAAAAGGTGCTCCGCTGGCAATTCTCGATTGCGCCGGCAAACTCTACCTGCCTATCGCCGCCGATCACGCCAACCAGAATGACAGGCTGATTCCGTTCATCGAAAAGAAAGTGAAAGTAACCGGCTCGCTGATGGTCAAAGGTGGCCTGACGGGTATCGCACTGAAGACCGTTGAAGCGGCAGAGTAACGGCCTTACGCTCCCGCGAACGTCCGCGCCACCAGTTCCTGCGCTTCCTTCTGGATTCTCCGCAGACTGGATTGTCCGCAGATGCTCTTTTCCAAGAAAACTCTCGGCGTAGATCTTATAAGCATCTTCGGTCCCCGACGGCCGCGCCGCGAACCAACCGTTCGCCGTCTCAACGTTTAATCCGCCGATCGCCGCGCCATTTCCCGGTGCCGTCGTCAGAATAGCGTCGACCTTCTCGCCGGCCAGATCTCCCGCCGGAACCTGCTGCGGTGATAACTTCCGCAGAATGGATTTCTGCGCGTTTACGGTGAAGTGCTGCCGCCGTTCCGCAAGCATATTTTTCTTACGACGAAATCACCGCAGCGGAGCCGCAAAGGAGCTGAGGGAGATCTTGCGAAATCCCTGCGAGCCCTGAAGACCGACCACGTCGACCTTTGGCAAATTCATCAGGTCAGCACGATGGAGGAAGTCGACCAGATTTTCGCGCCGGGCGGAGCGATCGAAGCGTTTGAGGCGGCGAAGAAAGCGGGGAAGTGCCGTTTTATCGGATTCACCGGCCATCATGACCCCGAGGTCCACTTGGCGATGCTGAAGCACTACGACAAGTACGACACGATTCTGATGCCACCGAATCCGGCCGATCCCGCTTATCTGAGCTTCGAGAAGCTTGTGCTCCCCGTGGCCGTCTCACGCGGCATGGGAATTCAGCGGATGAAGAGCACCGGGAACGCCGGGCTGCTTTCGAATATCCACCTGAAGGATTGACCTACGTCCTTAGCTTGCCAATCCACTGCCTTGCGCTTGGCTGCACCACGGTCGGCCAGATTGAAGACGACGTGCGCATAGCGCAGCAATTTAAGCCCATGGCTGAGGAACAGATGGCCAAACTGCGCGAGGAAGGCGCCAAGATGGCGGGACCGAGGCTGGAGAATTGGAAGCGCGACAACAACCAGAAAGCTTCGGCTCATCGCTATTGGGATGGAGCGCTAGCGTAGGTTTCCTTCCCGATCTCACCTCTTTTTGTCACCTCTTTTTGACAACGGTTTTGGGTAGTGATAACGTGCTCACAGCTATCCAAGAGCATCCACCGCTCGGAACGATAGAAGAGGAGGGTTCGCAATGTCGCGCACCAAAGCTTTCCGGATCGTCGCCAGCTTGTGCTTCATCTCTCTAGCCTCGTTTCTCCATGCCCAGGTTGATACAGGGACCATATTGGGTAGCGTTCGAGACGCAACCGGCGCGGTGATCCCCGGGGCGAAGGTAACCATCCGCAACGAAGGAACCGCCTTCGCGGGAAGCACCACGACTTCCGATAGCGGAAATTTCATCTTCACGCCCCTGAAGATCGGGACCTATACCATCGAAGTTGAAAAGGAAGGTTTCAAGCGTGCGCGCCGCGCCGGAATGGAACTCAACATTCAGCAGCAGTTGGTCGCCGACATGATCCTGACCGTCGGTGAAGTGAGCAGCGAAGTTGAGGTGACCGCCGCCGCGCCTATCCTGCAGACCGAAAGCGGTTCGGTCGGGCAGCTTGTCGGTGGCAAGACAATCAACGATCTCCCGCTGAACGGCCGCAACTACACATTTCTCGCGCGCCTTGTGCCTGGCGCGACCGTGGGGCAGCCGGAAGGCCGCGGGCTGAATGCGAACGGATGGTTCACCGCCAACGGCACCCGCCCGGCGCAGAACAACTACATGCTCGACGGGATCGATAACAATACGAATGACGTCGACTTTCTGAGCGGCGCGGCTTACGTGGTGAAGCCGCCGATCGATGCGATCGGCGAGTTTCGGTTACAGACGAACTCTTTCAGCGCCGAGTTCGGCCGAGCCGGAGGCGCAGTGCTGAATGCCACGCTGAAATCCGGAACCAATGCGTTGCATGGAAGCGCCTGGGAGTTTTTGCGCAACGATAAACTCGATGCCACCGACTACTTCCTGAACGCCAACGGTCAAAAGAAGGGTGCATTCAAACAGAATCAATTTGGCGTGACGGCGGGTGGCCCCATCCGGAAGAACAAAACTTTTGTCTTTGGCGATTATGAAGGCACTCGCATCCGCCAAGCCATTCCGGAAACGGGTTATACCGTGCCGACAGCGGCGGAGCGCTCGAGCGGGTTCACGGACTTTTCCGATTTGATTGCGCTGCAGAGCGGATCGAAAACGGATGCGCTGGGACGTTCCTTTCCGCTTGGCACCATCTTCGACCCCTCCACTACCAGGCAACTCGCAAACGGGAAGTATGTCCGCGACCCGTTTCCGGGCAACATGATTCCGGCATCCCGACTGGACCCCAATGCGGTGAAACTGCTGAGCCTGTTTCCGTTACCTACCCAGGCGGGGCTGAATGGCAATTACAACGTAACTCGCGGTTCCACCACCGATGTGAACGCCTTCGACGTGCGCGGCGATCAGTATTTCGGGTCGAACGATCAGTTATTTGCCCGCTATAGCTGGTCGAAGAGCCCGAGCTTCCTGCCCGGACCGTTCCCGGGATACGCGGATGGCGGCGGTTTCGGGCAGGGTGACCAGAGCGTGGCCACGATGGGCGCAGCCGCCAGTTACACTCACACCTTCAACCCCACGTTGATCAATGAGGCGCGCGTCGGTTTCAATCGCGAGCGTACTATACGCAATCAGGCGTTCGGGCAAAACACCTCAAACATCCCCGGCCAATTCGGAATTCAAGGTATCCTCCAGACTGCCGGGAACGGCGGCCTGCCTTACATTGGAATTGGCGGGCTTAGCCAATTGGGTTCGTCAGAGTGGCTGGTAAGCGACCGCTTCAGCAACACCCTTCAGCTCACTGAGAATCTGACGAAGATCTACAAATCGCATACTTTCAAGGGTGGTTTCGAGGGTCAGGAAATCTATTTTCCGTGGATCGCGCCGCCTGATTCCCGGGGCGGCTTTCGCTTCAGCGGCCAATATAGCTCGATACCGAATAGCAATGACGGCAGCACGGGCCGCGTGCAGTTTCTCCTCGCGCCAGCGCCTTCCGCCGTGGCCGGTGGACTGGACGGCATCGGGGGCGCGGATTCGGTAGCAGCGTCTAACTTCGGTGGCGTGGCTGCGCAGCGTTCCTACCGCGGAGCGTATTTCCAGGATGACTGGAAGGTCTCTTCAAAACTGACACTCAACCTGGGAGTTCGTTGGGATTGGTTCAGTCCGACTGGCGAGCGATACGGCGCGCAGGCGAATTTCGTTCCCGCGACGCCCGGTTCGGCACTGTACATCGTCCCTGCCAGTCGCAAGGACAAACCTCCGCTCTCTCCCAGCTTCGTCCAGTTGCTTCAGAAGGACGGCATCCAACTCATCTATTCGAACCATTACGGCGGCTCGGGTCTCAGCATCGTCCAGAAGAATAATTTCGCGCCCCGGTTCGGTTTCGCATATCAGCTCAATCCGCGCTTGGTCGTGCGCGGCGGTTACGGATTTTATTACGGGGCCTTCGAGAATCGCGGCGGCTATCCGAGTCTCGGTTACAGCTACCCGTTCCAATTTTCCTTCTCGTTCCCGGCGGCGAACTCTGTGTCGCCTGTGCTGTACCCCAACGGAACGACGGCCACTATCGAAAATGGACTGTCGAGCATTCCGCTTGACCCGGGGCTTGTCAATGCTTCGGGCCTTACCCTTCGGGCCATCCAGTTGCATTACCAGACCCCCTACGTCCAGAGCTATAACTTGAGTTTGCAGTACCGGCTCAGCACCAAGGATTCCGTGGAGGCCGGCTATGTGGCATCACTGAGCCGCCACCTGGAAACCTTTATCGGGACCAATCTGCAAAGTGTTTTGCTGCCCCCCGGCACCAACCCCCAGACGTACGTCCCGTTCCCCGACTTTTCTCGCGGTTCGCCTTTTGCGGACACCATCGGCACCGCGAATTACCATTCGCTTCAATCCAAATATGAACGTCGCTTCGGCGGCGGCCTGAATGCGCTGGTATCGTACACCTTCGCCAAAGCCCGGACTGACGCGGGCGATCTGTTAAGCGGCGGCGGGGTCGGTGGATTCCGCGCGCCCGGTATTCCCGGTTGGGGCATTAAGAAGGACATGGGATTGGCCGGCTTCGACATTCGGCACGCGTTTACGGCTAGTGGCACCTATGACCTGCCCTTCGGCAGGGGACAGCGTTTTATGCCCGACGGGTCGCGGTTCGCTCAAGGGTTGCTCGGCAACTGGAGCACGAATTTCATCCTGACTCTGGACACCGGCCAGCCCCAGACTATCGGTTGCACGCAGACCACCGGTTCCGGCACCGGTTGCTATGCCCTTTACACGGGCGTGGATCCATACAGCGGACCTCACAATGTGTCCCACTATTACAATGCCGGAGCCTTCAAGAATCCACCGGTCGTCACGCAGGTTGGCCAGTCGGATTTCTCTCCTCTGGGTGGCGGCAATACCCAAGTCTCGGGTCCTCCCATCCGGCGTCTGGATTTCTCGCTCTTCAAGTCCTTTCCGATTGGTGAGCAGCGCCGCTTCGAATTCCGGGCCGAGTCCTTCAACTTGACCAACACGCCATCTTTCGGCCAGCCAGGCAGTTTGAACTTCGCGGACACCAACAGCTTTGGACGAATCTATTCGACTCGCGATGCCCCCAACGACGCGCGCGAACTGCAATTTGCGATAAAGTTTTACTGGTAGCTTTTTTTAGCTGATCTGGAGCGGCTCGGCAAGAGCCGCTCCCCTCATTCATGCGATACGCCATCGCCGCTCTGGCATTGTTGTTTTCCGCCCCCCCTCTCGCGTTCGGTGCCCCGCCAGAATCGTTTCAGACGAATCGTTCGTTGGCGGAATCTTACATTCAGCGGGACGATATCAGGGCTGCCTTACCTTACCTGGAAAAGGCTCACCAGTTAGACCCGCGAAACTACGACAACGCCTACGATCTGGCCTTGGCTTATTTGCAGACCGGATCGGCCGCCAAAAGCCGCAAAGTAGTCACCAACCTGCTGAAGGGGACCGATAAGGCGGAATTGCACAACCTGCTGGGCGACATCGACGCTGCTGAGAATCGAATTGACGAGGCGGCCCGGCAGTACGAGATGGCGGCTCGCCTCGATCCCACCGAAAAGAATCTGTTCGATCTCGGCAGCTATCTGGCGCAGCATCGGGGGTTCGAGCAGGCGCTGAAGGTGTTCGAATTTGCGGTGCAGCGTTATCCCGATTCGGCTCGGTTGCAGGTGGGCTTGGGTGTCGCGCGATACTCGTCAGGTCGGTACGACGAGGCTGTCGAATCTCTTTGCCATGCCGTGGATCTCGATCCAAAGGACATCAGAGCGCTCGATTTTTTAGGAAAGCTGTATGACGTATCCCCGCGATATGCCGACGAAGTGACGGCCCGCTTGGCCCGCTTCGCCAGCCTGTATCCCGACTCTGCCACTGTGAATTACTATTACGCGCTCAGTCTACGCAAACGCGCGCTCTCCCCGAATTCCGGTGACGCGGATCATAAGGCTGAAGAACTGCTTCTGAGAGCCGCGAAGCTGAACCCCAAGCTCGCCGAAGCCCACCTCGAGTTGGGCCTGCTTTACGAGGACCAAGCTGAAGACGCCAAAGCCATTCACGAATACCAAACGGCGACGGCCATTCGATCCGATCTCACGAAAGCGCACTACCGCCTGGGTCGCCTCTATCAGAAAACCGGTCAACCTGTGCTTGCGCAAAAAGAATTGCATGCCGTCGAAGCCCTCCGAGCGAAAACTCCTTAGTTTCCGGTCTTCAATGTGAGGCGGCGCGACTTCATCGCCAGCGGAGCAGCCGGCCTGCTTCTCCACGCAAGGCCGGCTTATTCCGAGCGCATTCAGCCTCACTACCGCCAACCGCCGCCGTACCAACCGTACGTTCCGCTGATGAGTCCGGGGCATGACGAGTTTCCGGAAGAGGCGGCCGCGATGAACTTGGCCGAGCGGCTTCGGGTCTGGTGGGCGGAGCAGGGCAGAGAGGGCCAAGCGCGGTTCTACGTTCTTCCCGGCGATGTGGTGCGCTTCGAAATCAAATCTCCGGGCGCATACCGCACGGGGATCGCGAAAGTGAAGTTCGACGGGGAGCGGATCACGGGCATCGCGCCGCTTGAGGAATACACCGCGTCTTCGTCTCAGCCGCTTTTTCGGGACGTTACTGGCGCGATGTTTAAAGGTGTGTCCTCTTTTTCGGAGCAACTGGCGCGCGGAATTCCGTATTGGGTATCCCGTCTCGACCCCGCCTGCGGAATCGATATTTTCGGCAGCAACGGGATTGCCGTCGGCGACATTGACAACGATGGGGTAGACGAAATTTATGTCAGTCAGCCGGGCGGACTTCCGAACCGGCTGTACAAGAACGTGTCCGGCGCCTTGGTCGATATCAGTGCGCGTGCCGGAGTCGATCTGCTGGACAATACCTCCTGCGCGCTCTTCCTCGATCTGCGCAATATTGGCCGACAGGATCTCGTGGCTCTGCGCGGGAGCGGGCCCGTTCTCTATCTAAACAATGGAGACGGCACCTTCCGTCTGCGCGAGGATGCGTTTCGGTTTGGAACTGTACCGCAAGGCGGTTTCACCGGCATGGCCGCTGCGGATTTCGATCGAGATGGCAAACTCGACTTGTATCTATGCTGCTATCTGTTCTTTCAGACTGAAGCGCAATATCGCTATCCGTCGCCCTATCACGATGCGCGTAACGGGCCGCCCAACTTTCTGTTTCGCAACCGTTTGGATGCCGAAGGCAATGGCACGCTGGATGACGTGACCGCGGAATCGGGGCTCGACCAAAACAACGACCGCTTTAGTTTTGCTCCGGCTTGGTGCGACTACGATGGCAACGGCTGGCCGGATCTTTACGTGGCGAACGATTTCGGACGGAAGAACCTATATAAGAACGACCGCGGACACTTTCGCGATGTCGCTGGGCAGGCCGGGGTTGAAGACCTAGGCCCTGGCATGAGTGCGGCGTGGTTCGACTACGATGGCGACGGCCGCCCGGACCTGTACGTGGCGAATATGTGGAGCGATTCCGGCCAGCGCGTTTCCCGTTCGGCTGCCTTTGCGCCGTCGAAGCCGCCGGGCATGGCCGAAGCCTACCGGCGTCACACCAAGGGCAACTCGCTCTATCGCAATCTCGGGGACGGCACCTTCGCCGACAAAGGCGCTGAGCAGGGCGTCGAGTTCGGACGTTGGGCGTGGTCCGCCGATGGCCATGATTTCGACTGTGACGGCTCACCGGAAATCTTCGTCACTTGCGGCATGATGACCAACACCACAGAGCCGGACATGATGAGCTTCTTCTGGCGACAGGTGGTGGCGAAATCGCCCGTCGAAGCCAAACCCGCGGCGACTTATGAGGCCGGATGGAACGCGCTCAACCAGTTCATACGGCAAGGCAATAGTTGGAATGGAGGCGAACCGAATGTCTTCTTCGTCCGGCGAGATGGCCGTTACCATGACTATTCCGGTGTGAGCGGACTGGATGTCGCCGAAGACGGACGCGCATTCGCGGTGACTGACCTGAATGGCGACGGCACACTCGACTTAGTTCTTAAGAGCCGTCTTGGCCCGCAGGTTCGCGTTTTCGCAAACCAGTGCGCCGGGGATCGACAGCGCATCGTCTTCCGGTTGCGCGGAGTGAAATCGAATCGGGATGCCATTGGGACGCGCGTCGAAGTGGATGGTCAGGCGAAATGGATTTCCGCCGGATCCGGCTATCTGTCGCAGAACACGAAGAAGCTGCATTTCGGATTGGGTGATCGCACATCGGTTCAATCGGTGAAAATCACGTGGCCTTCCGGCACCGAGCAGAGACTAGGGCCGATCGACGCCGGCTTTCAATACGAAATCGAAGAGGGCGACGCGGAGCTTCGGCGTACTCCGCTCAAAGCGAACTTCACATTTTCCGAAGGGATTCCCGTCGTCCTCGCGGATAATCAGCCGCGGCTGGAATCGACTTGGTTCCTGGAACCGGTGCCGCTGCCCGATCAGCGCCCGGGTCCGGGCTTGGTGACGATTGCATCCAGTGAGCCTTCGGATACGCTCGCCGCGTATTCGCTGTTCCGGCGATACCTATTTGAGTGGCGCACGGATCTGGAAATTCCAGTGTCGTTTCTAGTCGACGAGAAGGGCCGCGCTCGAAAAATTTACGCGTCTCCGCCGAGCGCTCAACAGGTTCGCGCCGACATGGCTGCGCCGTCACGCCCTTTGCCGTTCCCGGGGCGCTATCTAGCCGACCCCCGCCGCGACTTCTTCAAGCTCGGCGCCGCGCTTCTCTCGTCGGGTTATCCGGAACAGGCGCTCCCTTATCTGCAAGCCGTCGTCGAACGCTCCCCACGCAACGTGCGCACTCTCGTACTGGTGGCCCAGATTCATCTTGAGGCAAAGCGCACAGCCGACGCTCGCAAGGTGCTGGAACTAGCGATCGCCGTCGATCCGTTGAGTGCCGAAGCCTGGAACGAATTGGGAGGCGTCGCATCGGCTGACGGAAATCCAAAAGCGGCCATTGCCGCCTATCGCAAGGCGCTGGATATCAAACCCGACCTGACGTACGCGCTGCTGAATGCCGCGCAGGCCAATGCCGACGCCGGGGACTTTGCGGCCGCCGAAAAACTGTACCGCCGTTCTTTGGAACTGGACCCACGCTCCGCCGACGCGGCGAACGGCCTCGGCCTGTTGCTCGCCAAGCAGAACCGCGCGGATGAAGCTAAACACGCGTTCGAGAAGGCGATCGAAATTCGTCCCGATTTCGGATCTGCGATCAACAACCTTGGTGTGTTGTACGGCACTCGCAACGATCTATCGAATGCGGTAGCAGCCTTTCAATATGGCATCCGGGTTGCGCCTGAGGAAGACCGCCTATATCTGAATCTCGCGCGGACTTACCTGGCCCTAAACGATCGCGGCAAAGCCCGGCAGGTACTGGAACAATGGGTGGAGAAGCGGCCCGGTAATGCGGAAGCGAAGAAAGCTTTAAGTGCTCTCGACGGGCGATAACTGCCACCAATGGACCCTATAATGCCCGCGCGGCAAGATTTCCGCAGCGCCGGCGCCAAGCTAGGCTGTTCCGACCGCCAACGTTTACGGCTCCCAAGCGCGCGCGGTCTTTAAATTATTGTTCGTCAGAAAAAATCGTGGGTGGACTCGGGTTCTGGCAGCTTGCCAAGTGAGTGATAGAGGGCGAGTTCGAGGCAGCGGAAAGTCCGAAAGCCGTACGATTTTCTCATAGTGACTTTGGCTTTGTTGTTCAGGCCCTCGACGACGCCGCTGGAAAAGAGCTTTTGGGCGTGGAAATAATTGAGGATCAGTTCGCGGTGTTCGCGCATTGAGCGGGCGATCTTCTTCATCGGTTCGATTCGGGAGCGCATGACCTGCCGGCACCACTCATCCAGGAACTTTGCGGCCCATGTGGGTGAGTTGTAATCCCAGAGCTGCTGGAAGGCTTCCTGCAGAAGGTAAGCCCGGACGGTCTTCAGGTTGTAGCGGAGCAGGTCGCGCAGCCGGAAGCGCTGTTCGACCTTCAGATTCTGTTCGCGCTTCAGCAGCAGCCAGCGCGACTTCTTTAACAAGGGCGTCAAGCCTTCGCGCGCCA
>JBBROU010000086.1:0-22449 GCA_038229055.1 Bryobacterales bacterium
AAGAGAATCTGAAGATCGAACAGCGCTTCCGGCTGCGCGACCTGCTCCGCTACAACCTGAAGACCGTCCGGGCTTACCTTCTTAAGGAAGCCTTTCAGCAGCTTTGGGATTACAACTCTCCCACCTGGGCCGGAAAGTTTCTGGATGAGTGGTGTCGGCAGGTCATGCGCTCCCAAATCGAGCCGATGAAGAAGATCGCCCGCTCAATGCGTGAACATCGCGAATTGATCCTCAATTACTTCCACGCTCAAAAGCTCTTTTCAAGCGGCGTCGTCGAGGGACTGAACAACAAAGCCAAAGTCACTATGAGAAAATCCTACGGCTTCCGGACGTTCCGCTGCCTCGAACTCGCTCTCTATCACTCACTTGGCAAGCTGCCCGAGCCCGAATCCACCCACGATTTTTTCTGACGAACCTATTTTCGGAGCGTTTCTGATGGGCGCGATTCTGCCCAAGGACGAAGAATTCACCAAGGATCTGCGGCACCGGCTGGAATCGATCACGGTGGTGATCTTGCTCCCGCTGTTCTTCGCCTATAGCGGCTTGCGCACGAACATCGGGACATCGCGGGGAGTTCTGTGGTTATACGCCCTACTGGCGATCGCGGTGGCGATCGCCGGAAAATTCGGCGGCTCCATGTTGGTCGCGCGCATGTTGGGCGTGACGTGGCGGGAATCGGCCGCATTGGGCATCTTGATGAATACGCGCGGGCTGATGGAATTGGTCGCCTTGACTATCGGGCTGGATATCGGCGTGATTTCTCCGACGGTGTTTACGATTATGGTGGCGATGGCGCTGGTGACGACCTTCATGACTTCACCGTTGTTGGAATGGGTGTACCCAAGCCGGCTGATGGCGGACATGGATGGGTAGAGGCGCCCGCGCGTTGCGGGCGCCTCGGGGAGGCTACTGATACTTCGACAATTCGGGCTGCTTACCCGGCTGATTCGTCGCCAGACATTTAGGAAGGCCGGGCATTTCGTAACGCTGTTCCGAACTCCAGGGGACAAAGGCGCCGACTTCGCCATCCTTCACGAAGGTGTTGGTCGGGAGCATGGTTTTAGCGATCTTGGCGATGCCGTTTACGAAATTGTAAATCAGGTTGTGCGGCTTCTGTTTGTCGAACTCGATGGAGAACTCTTCATTCGGCTGATCGTAGCGGACGAAGACGCCCGTTTGCAGGTGGAGTTCGTTCATCAGCACGCCATCCGAGTAATGCCGGAAAACCGGGTGGATGAAGGCGACGCAGTGACCTTCCCCGGCCGGGTCGTTGGGATGGATAAAGCTGAGCGCATCCGTGCCCTTGGGGAATTTGTCGAAGCCCAATTCCAAGGTCACGGTCATCAGGTCCTGGTGGTTCGTGAACTCCGGTTGCCGCAACACGTGCGCCATGGGTAATTCGGAGGACCATTTGGCCTCACCCGGCTTTAATACGACCGCGTCGCCCAGCACTCCGAACATCTGAAAGAGGGCGGAAGTGGTGCTGATGCGAGTCAGGATCGCTTGCACGAATGTTTCCAGCTGCTCTTCCGTTGCGAGCGGAAAGGTTCTCGACGGCAACGGCACGCCGTGATAACGCTCTTCGACGATATTGAATACGGTACGGACGTTGTAACGGAAGCCGTGGATGAAGCCGGGCGTCGTTTTGCGGTCGTTATTGGCCATGGCCGCGCCGATGAAGAACAGATCCGGCACGCTGCTTTCCCAGATGGCATTGAGGACGGCATATTTCGACCTGGCATCGAGAACGGGCTTGATCTCGTCGGCGAATAACGCGGGGTCGGCGTATTTCCAGCCGGTTGCGCGAATGATGTGGTCGTAGACGCCAACGCTGTGCATGGTCCCGGGCACCGCCCAATGCGGTACATCTTCCTCGTAGTGAACCCGCAATGTACCGTCGTTCTGCTTTTCAATTTTCGTGACCGTGGCGCCGCTGATCAGGTGGGGCATTTTTACTTGCCCCATCTCCACGAACGTGTTGTTGATCGCGCGCAGGTCGCCCACGAAGTGCGTCTGCCAGGAATGTTTGATCAGCTTCCCGCCGGTATACATCTGAATGGTGGCGGCATGGCCGGAGAGATGGTCGGCTACCTCGAAGGCCGAATTGCCGTGGCCCATGATGAGAACGCGTTTATTGATAAACCGTTCCTGGCCGATATCGTGCGCCTCATAGCCTTCCGCGTGTTCGATGCCCTCGATCTCGGGGATGTTCGGCTTCACCGCGCCGTTGGCCATGAGCAGGCACTTGCAGCGGTGTTCGTTTCCATTCGCGTCTTTGAGGATGAATTCGCGGTCGCCCTCCGGTTCCCTGGAGATGGCGGCCACGGAAGTATTGTATTGAACGCGCAGCGCGAACTTCCCGGCGAAGTCGTTCAGGTATTGCACGTAGGTGTCGGCCTTGGGATAAAGCGCTTTCGTGTAATCGGAGAAGAGCATGGAATAATCGTGAGTCAACAACGAATTCCAGTCGTAGCGCATGTTGAAGTCCGGTTCGTCGAACCAGTTGTAACACTTGTTCAAGGAAATCAGAGTACGGTGGCGCGGATTCTCGGCAAAGAAGGCGCCGGCGTGTTCTTTCTTCTCCAGGATGACGTATTTGCGTCCGGCCTGCTGCAGAAGATAACCCATTTGTAGGCCGGCCGGGCCGGCTCCGATAACGATATAGTCATAGCGATTCATAGAATTCTCCTTACTTCAGTTTCGGGCTTCCGGGCAACGGAGAACCCGCAGGTCACAATAAAATCTTCGATGGTCTTCTCAGTCACGACCCCTGGGTCGAACTCGACGGCCACATTTCCCGCGGGGATAGCTCGCCCGCGCTCCGGTAACGCCTCTCAAGCTTCGCAGCATCGTTTCCAACCCGATGGCGCAAGTCACGCAAGTGAATCCTTTCACGTCGTAGGTCAATTTCCGCTTCACCCTCGGGGCTGCGGTTGCTGCCGCCGCCGTCGTGACTCCACAAAGAAATTGGCGGCGATCCATAGATGTTCTCCTCATTGCGCCGTCGCGGTCCCGGGCTGGTATTTCCAGGCGGTCTGGATACTGGCCTTATCCGCGAAGCGCGTATCGGTATATTCTTCGAATTCGATTTTCTTGTCCAGCACGCCGGTTTCGATCATCAGATCGCGAACCAGGTCGAAATCGGCCTTGCGGGGCGCGAGCGGACTGTACATGACTCGCGTCAACGGTTTGGTGAGCGCCCACTGCAGCAACGCCGGTTTCTGATTGTAATAGAAGCGGCCCACGAAATCGGCCGCGTTCTCGCGATAATCCTTGCCTTTTTCGAGCCACAGGCCCGAGCGGGCCACGCCGTCCACCAGGACCTGAACCGCATCGGGGCGGCTGTCGATCATGTCCTGGCGCACCACCAAAACGCAGGACATATAGTCGGGCCAATACTCGCGCGCGTGGAAAAGGACACGTCCGAAGCCGCCCATCTCCGCTTGAGAAGGGAACGGCTCGCCCATCGAGAAGGCATCGATGGCTTTGGCGGCCAGTGCTCCCGCGACGTCGGGCGGGGCCATCTCCACCATTTTGATTTCGTTCGGTTTGATCCCCCAAGCTTTCATGGCGCGGAACACGATCAGCCGTTCATCGGAAAAGCGGCTGGGAATGGCGGCCACGCGTCCACGCATATCGCCGAAAGTTTTGATCGGGCCGTCTTTTTGGACCACGAAGGCGCTGCCGTAGCGGTGCCCGAGATACACGATCTTGATGGGCACGCCTTGCGCCTTCAGAGCGATCGCCAGCGGCGCGACAATGAACGCGGCCTGCATCTTATTCGAGATCAGCGCTTCCTTGATCTCCGGGAATCCCTGGAACATCCGGGGCAGGAATATCTCGCCCGCCTTGGAGAACTTGGAAATATAGTCCGTGACGGGGCAAGCCAGGTGGCACGTCACGGGAATGTAGGCGACGTTGAATTTCCGCTTTTCAGCGGGAAGATAGTCGTTCAAGATCGATGCCCAACTCACGTTCAGGTAAGCGTGCAGACCCGTGATCAGGATGAGCCATCCCAGAGCGCCGAACAACACGCGATTCTTAAGACTCACCGCGGAACCCCCAGCGCACGGCCTTGACGGTTTCCAGTTGACGGAATCCGAAATCGAGGGCCAACCCGATCAGGCCGATCATAAGCATCGCCGCTACGACCAAGTCGTACCGCTTCCCCGAGTTGCGCGCGTCGATCACCAGGTAACCCAGGCCGGAATCGACCGCGATCATCTCCGCCGCCACGACTACCAGCCAGGCAATTCCCAGGGCGATCCGCAATCCGATAACGATTTGCGGCAGCGACGCAGGCAGGACCACTCTCGCCAGCAGTTCCGCCGGATTCAGGCCGAAGTTCCGTCCGGCGCGGCGGAACATCGAGGGTACGTTGCGCACGCCGTTCATCGAGGCCACCACGATCGGAAAGAACGCTCCTAGAAATATGAGATAGACCGCCGCGGCATCGCCGACCCCGAATAACACGATCGCGATCGGTATCCAGGCGATTGGGCTGATCGGACGCAAGATTTGGATCACGGGATTCACCACCTGGGCCGCGGCGGGATACCAGCCAAGAGTAAGACCCACCGGAACGCCGAGCACCGTGGCCCCGAAAAACCCTATCGCCACCCTGCGCAAAGAGTCCCCGATATAACCCCACAAAACGCCTCTTCGCACCAACTCGGCGAAACCCTGTTCCACATCCAGGGGAGACGGAAAGATCTTGGAGGCAGTCCACTTGACCAGGAAAAACCACACGCAGCCCATTACCGCAAAGGCTACGATCGGCCACAGAAATTTCTCGAACCGCCCCGGCGGCGTACGCTGTGTCATACCTGATGGGCCAAACCGATCTCCTCGAAAATGTTGTCTCGTAGTTCCAGGTATCGTTTCGCGCTGATATCGCGCGGATGCTGGATATCGATATCGACGATACGCTGAATCCTGGCCGGGCGGGCGCTCATGACCACCACGCGATCCGCCAATTGTACGGCCTCCTCGATGTCGTGGGTGACGAAAATGATGGTCTTGCGCTCCGCCTCCCAAATTCGGAGAAGTTCCTTGCGCATGATCAGGCGGGTGATGGAGTCCAAGGCTCCGAAGGGCTCGTCCAGGAACAGCATGTCGGGGTTTACGGCCAGCGCGCGGGCTACTTCCAGCCGCTGTTTCATGCCGCCCGAGAGTTCCTGGGGATAGGACTTTTCGAAGCCCTGCAGACCGACCAGTTTCACATAATAGGCGATGCGCCTATCGCGCTCGGCCCGGGACAGCTTGAAAAGGCCGAACCCGATGTTGCCCTCCACGGTAAGCCAGGGAAAAACGCCTCTCTCCTGGAACACGAAGATGCGGCGCGGGTCCGGACCTTCCACCGGTTCGCCATCGATCGTTACGGTTCCGCCGGCGGGATCCAGAAAGCCCGCAACGATGTTCAGCAGAGTCGATTTGCCGCAGCCGGAAGGTCCCAAGAGGCAGAGGAACTCGCCCTCGCCGACCTCGAGATCGATATTCTCGAGAACGTTCGTGCTCTTTCCATCGCCCCGAAAGACCATGTTGATTCCTTCGGCCCGGAGTTTCGTTTTTACGGCTTGCGATGCGAATGCCGGCAATAGCTGCGTCATTATGGGTTAATCCTCTGAATATCCCCAGCGCAGCGATCGAATGCCCTCCAGCGATCGCATGCCCATATCCAATAACAATCCAATGATTCCGATGGTGACCATGGCGGCGACCACCATGTCATAACGGTTTCCCGCATTGCGCGCATCGACGATCAGGAAACCCAGGCCGGAGTTGACGGCGATCATCTCGGCCGCGACAACCACCAGCCAGGCAACGCCCAGGGTGATGCGCAGTCCTATGATCAGGCGCGGCGTCACGGCGGGATAGAGTACCTTGTAAACCAACCTGGCCGGGCTCAGTCCGAAGTTGCGGCCGGCATTGACATAGACGGCGGGAACGCTTTCAACCGCGTTGATTGCCGTCAGTGTGAGCGGCAGAAGCGAGGCCAGGAAAATTAAAAATATCGCGGCGATATCGCCCACGCCGAACCATAGGATCGAGATGGGAATCCAAGCCAGGGGCGAGATCGGACGAAGGACTTGAATTAAGGGATTCAGGGCCATTTCGCTCCTGCGGTTCCAGCCGATGGCTAGACCGGCGGGAATGGCGATCAGGGCGGCCATGGAGAATCCCCAAGTTACCCGGAACAGCGAGGCGACGATGTACCTCAACAGCAATCCGCGTTGGATGAGCTCGATGAAAGCGCGCCCTACCTGGAGCGGGTCGGGCAACAGGCGCGTGGCCTGACGATCGGCGGCGATCTGCCAGACAACCAGCAAAACGGCGATGAACGCGAGTGGCCTGAGGAAGATGAAGGACTTCATCGGTTTTGGCCGGGTTGCTCCGAGTTTTGGGTCACGAACTCGAGCTCCAGGCGGGTGGCCATTTCATTCGCTGGCTTTACGATTTTGGTGTGGAAGGAAAGGTCGTGCCGATTGTAAACCGGGGCCCCGTACGGCAGCACGTAATTGGAGTTCGAGGCAGCTAACGCCTGCAACTGCGAGTGCAGCTCAAGCACATCGGCGGGCCCTTTCACATAGAGCGCATAGTGCCAGATCGGGTCTGTCTCGAACAAACGATTTAAGCGCCGGCCGTGTTCGGTTTCGGGATCGCGAAATAGACCGTGAAAATTGCGGTGGATGGGCCTCGGGGCGTCCCGGAGCACGGAATCGGCCGGCCTGTGGATATCGAATAGCTCCAGCATCAGAACTGTGTCATCCGCTTCCAGCCAGATTCGCAAAATTTCGGTATAGGCGCCGACGCGCTGCTGAAAGGCGGCCGACGCGGGAAAGCGCAAGCGATCGCGAACCCGCATGGCCACGCCGAGGCTGCGCCTGCTCTGCTCGATCCAATGGTTGATTCCATACAGAACCAGATCGATCGGCTCGTGGATCTCGAACCCGACGTGGTAGATGCGTTGATCGGCGAGATGCCCGTGTATGTCTGTCCCGTTCACGGAGGATTGTTCGAAAAAGGTCTTAAGCACCGCGGGCGCGCGATTCTCCTTCACTTCGACCAGGGCATGGGTGAGTTTATCGAGGTCGATTTTAATGAGCTGGAGCAACTGCCCTTTGTTCCGAATGTTCTTTCGGCCCAAGAGATCGCGGTGCGATCTCAGTAAATCGTCGCTGAGCCGGTTTAGATCCTGGACGTAGCTGAGCGCACTAGCTGTCATGCCACGACTTGTTCGCGCGTGCGGCTCTGAATGTTACAAATTGACCCGGCCAAAGAGCGCAGACTGGCGAAGACTTCCATGTTCAGATCGTCCTGTCCGAACTCGATTCCGAAGTTTTCCTCGCTCAACGTAATCAGTTCCACTAGGGCGAGCGAGTCCAGCTCCAAGCCTTCCCCGAGCAGCGAAGCGTCCGGGTCAATACTGTCCCGATCTATGTTCATGTCCAGTTTGTCGGCAATTAGCCCTTTCAACTGCTCAATGGTGTCGTCAACCAACTCTTTCCTCCTATAAGCGCCTGACGGTCCAGCTTTCCGCTGGGCAGCGCGGGCAATTCCTCGATCACGTGAACTTCGTCCGGAATGGCGTAGTGCGGTAGCAGGTCGAAACAGCGTCGGCGGATCTGCGCGCCGCTCAACGTGCTTCCGGGGAGGAGCACGCAAAACGCGGTAATGGACTCGCCGTGTTTCGATTCGCCGTTGGCCGCGACCACTGCCGACGTGGCGATTCCGTCTATCTTATCCAGCATGCGCTCGATATCGGCGAGCAGCACCAGGTAACCGCTGCGATTCACGCTCGCGTCCGCTCTGCCGAGGATGGAGATCCGTCCGCCGTCCTGGGCCGCGACGTCGCCCGTTCGATACCAGTTGTCCTCTTGCGCCTTCTGGAGCCACTCACCGTTCTCGTCGACGTAGCCTTCGAACCCGTAAGGATGCTGGCAGTAGAGATCGCTGGCCGATTCGATTCGCAGCTCCACGCCGTCCAATGGGCGGCCTATGGTTGTCGCACGCTCGTCCAGCCCATCGCCTGGATCGCAGGCTGCCGTGGCGCCCATCTCGGTGCTGCCGTATTGATTGATAAGGCGCCCGGATACGAGAGGATCGAAAGCCCTGAACAACTCTTCGCTGATACGCTGGCCGGACGTTACGAAGGCCCGGTACCCTGCGCGCGGTGTCTTGAATGCTTTCAGCAGCATCTCGCAAAGATTCGGCGTGACGAAGGCGATGTCCGGCTGGAAGCGCTTCTCGCGGTCCAAATACTTGAGCAGGTTCGTCTTCTCCTGCAGATCGATGCTCGCGCCCACGAGGATGGCGGGTAAGAATTCCGCGCCGAACCCGTACATGTGCGCGATCGGAACCGGGATCACGGCCCGGCTGGCGCTCGTGAATCCGTATTTCTTCACCACATTCCGGGCATTGCCCAGCAGCTTTTCATGAGAATGCACGACGATTTTGGATGCGCCCATGCTGCCGGAGGTGCGGAGGTAAAGCTTCGCCTTAGCGGTAGGCCGGCCATTGTAATCCGGGTTGACATCCACCTGAAACGAAGAACCTACGGCGCTGATTCGATAACGGCAGAATCGGGGGGTTGGTTTCAACTCGCCGATGCCCGATGCGGCCGGGGCCATTGCAAACCCGAATCCGGACCGCAATAGCGCGAGGAGAAGCAGCGCGCAAGGTCCCGTGTTGAGGCACTCGATCGAAACACAGTCGTCGGTAGTTACACCATGCTTGACTAAGAAGGCATCGATATCGCTTATAAGTACGGATAGTTCAGCGTACCGATATGTCGAACTGCCATCGGTAATGATATTATTCCATGTTGTTTCGGAGCTGGCGACACAATCCAGCACGGAGTTAAAGGACATGCAATTTTCGTGGGTTCTTGAATTATAACTCAAGCGACTTGATTTTCAACGGCGGCACTTCAAGATTTTGCTGCTGGTGCTCGTCCAAGTTTTGCAGCGCCGGCCAAATCGCGTTCAATAAGCCCGCGATCAGGCTGAGATTGAATAACATGAGCGCCGTCGCATTTCCTGTCCCCAGCAGGAATACTCCGGCCAGCGAAGCGAGACCGGGGATGAACGTCGTGGACATGAGGGTCTTGAGGTTCGCGTCATATTCACCGGCCACCTCGAAGAGTTGCGGCAGTTGCCGCAGGGTCTCATCCATAAGGATAATCTGCGCGGTGTTGGTCGCAAGGGACGAAGCGCCGCGCAGCGAGACCGAGACGTTCGCCATCTTCAACGCGATCGCGTCATTGATGCCGTCCCCGACAAAGCAGACGCGGCGCCCTTCCCGCTGCAGCTTCTCGACCATCCCGGATTTATCTTGAGGAAGCACTTCGGCGAAGAAATGATCTATGCCCAGTTCCGAAGCCAGCGCTTCCGTGGGAGCCGTGTGGTCGCCGGAGATGATATACATCGTCAAGCCCAATGCCTTCAATTTGGACACGACCTCTTTCGCTTCCGGCCGCAACGTAGGACGCAGTTCGATCGATCCGGCCAGTTCGTTCCCAACGGCCACATAAACCAACGACGCCCCGACTGCCTGGGTGGCGTCCCGATTCTGCTGGAACTCCTGGGGCAAGGCAATTCCGTGCATGCCCATATAGCGGCCGCTGCCCACACGGACGAGACGTCCGCCAATCCGAGCCTCGATGCCATATCCCATCTCGTAGCGGGCTTCATCCAGAGCGGGAAGCGTCAGCTTGCGGGCCGCCGCGGCCTCGAGAATCGCCTGCGCGATGGGGTGGCTCTGATTCGCCTCGACGGCGGCGGCGAAAGTCAGGACCTCGTCCTCGCCGAATCCTCCCGACGTTTGCACCCGGCCCACATGCGGCTGGGTTTCGGTGAGGGTGCCGGTCTTGTCGAAGACGACAGTGTCTACTTTAATAGCTGCTTCTAAAGCGCGCCCATCTTTGATCAGAATGCCGGCCTGCGAGGCGCGCTGGAGAAAGTTCAACATGCCGAGCGGCGAGGCGACCTTCATGACTGCGACATAGTTGGAGTTGATCACGGCCAGCGCGCTCGCCGGATTCAAAAAGGCGAGAGCGACCGCGCTCAGCCCGATGGTGGGCACCACGGTGTGATCCGCCACGTCGCGCCAGCGGGCTTGAATCGCGGTTCGAAAATCGGTGGTGGTGGCCAGCACCTGGCGGATCTGCGCGGCCGCCGTTTCGGCCCCCGTCTTTTCCACGAGAACTTCGATTCTTCCCGCGAGCAGAATCGTCGCCGCGAAGACCCGATCGCCCACGCCCTTTTCCGCGGGTTGGGCTTCCCCGGTCAAGACGTGCTGATCGACAGCCGCCGTCCCGGATGCGATCTGGCCGTCGATCGGGATCATCTGTCCCGCGTGCACCACCAACGTGTCCCCGACGTTCAGGACTTCGAACGGGATTTCGATCTCCTCGCCGTCGATCAGCACCAGCACGGACCGCGGCTGTTGGCCGAACATGTTGGCGAGCATCTGCCTGGAGCGATCTTCGGTCTTCAGCATCATCTTCGTGCTCGCGTGGAAGATGGTGGAGGTTACCGAACAGATCAGGAAATACCCGCCCGCCAGCAAACCGATGAAGGAAATGGAATCGAGCAGCTTGATCGTGATCTTCCGATTCTTGACCACGTCGATATAAGCGCCCTTGAAGACGGGGAAGGCGGCGTACAGAATCAACCCTCCGCTGACTAACTTCAAAGGCGGCAGAAAGAGGGTTCCTACCGTCGCCACGACAACGGATGAGGCGGCGACTTTCAAGTACCGGTCGACGGTCTTCTCGGCTACGACGATTTGCGAAATCGCGCTTCCCTCTTCAGCGCCGCTCATTTCGTCCATCTGACGGTTGCGAGTTTCGTCGAAGACGAGATCTTTGGCCTGCTTCATCGCGCGCCAGACGGCGTGCGGGCTCATGGCAACGGACCGCCGCGGGCCCGTGGAGCGCACTTTGGGAGGAGCGGTCCACTCGCCGATGGGTGAGTCGGCAATCGCCTTCTTGGTCGTGGCGACTGCGCCGGCGGCGCTCGCCGAGGCCGCGTGGAACCAGTCTTGCACCGTCCGGGCGCTGTCGGCGAAGACGCCCTCGTCCTCGGAGACAACATCGGTGAAGGCGTGCCACTCGTCCCGAACCGAGTCGCGCAACGGCTTGAGCTCGATCGCGTTCACGTGGTGCAGGGCCGACTGAGCCTCATCGCGAAAAGCGGCGGTGGACCGGGAAATCACGATGGTGAGCTTCCGGCCCGTCTCCGTGATCTCGCTTCGAGCGGCGAATTGCAAATCGTCCATCAGTTCGGCAATTTCGTTTCTGAGCGGGCTCGGCGGATCGCCGGGATCGAAGCCGCCGAGGAGCGTTCGCACGGTCTTCACCTTGCGATAGGTGTAGGAGCCGGCCGCGACGGCAGCGCCTCCGAGCATGGCGGCAACGATTGCAAACATGAATTGCGGTGTGACTCAACTATTTTACCCACAATTAGGAGCGACAAACTAGGTTGCGGGAAGTTTTCGGTTGAAACAAGGGTCGAAGGTTGCCATAATGATGAAAGCCAAGTCAAGGGCGGAAGTCAACAGAGTCAGGTATTTCATCTTTCAATCGAGGAGGCAGTGATTATGAGCACGATTAGAGACAGATCGGAGCCCGGGAACGCTGGGACAGGCTCGTTCGAGTCGAACGCCGTAAAGGCGGGTGCCGATGCCGGTCACCAGGCGGCCGACGCCGCGGCTCAAGCCGGGGCATCGCGCGAAAAGGCGGCTCAGCGGGTGGTGGATGCCAAGGCAGCTCTCGAAGATGCCGACCATCTGGAAGCCGAAGCGAAGGCGGCGGAGCACAACTCCAAAGCTCAAGCCGCCAGGGAGCGCGCCGCGCAGTTCATGAGCGAGCGCAAGTATGCCGAGGCAAGGAAGGCGTTGGGCGACGCGGAAAAATACGATGAGAAGGCCGCCGGGTCCGACCGTCATGCCCAAGCCAAGCTGGTCCGGGAACACGCCGCCGCCATGATGGCCGCACATGATTATGCAGGGGCCAAGAAAGCTTTGGAGGAAGCAGACGATCTCGAATCGGGATCGCCCGGATGGAAAACCGGTCCGCGGCGCATATTCGACTCGGTCCGCTCCCGAATTCCGGGCCGGTCCCACTCGTCGGATACGTCCGCCGCGGACCAAGCCGAGCCGATGGCCAGCGCCGCCGCCGAACCGGTCCAGGAATCCGCGCGGCTCGTCAGTCTGTATTCGAAAATTGCGATCGTCGCGGGACTGCTTCCCGGCGGTCTCTTGAATTTCGGCGCGATCCTCGCCGTCCAAGTGATCATGGTTTGGCGGATTTCCAATGCTTTCGGCCATCATGAAGGTAGAGAGAAGATTCGCGGCTCGATTCTTTCGCTGTTCGGCTCGGTATTGCCGACGGGGATCGGACATGGCGCAGGTTTGGCGATCGCGTCGATCCCGGCGCTCATTTCCGGCGCGCTGGTGTATTTCCTGGTTACCCCAGTTCTCGCCTATGCCATGACGAAGGCTGTTGGCAACGTGTTCACCATGCACTTCGAAAGCGGCGGCACCTTGCTGACGTTCGACCCGAAGGCTTTCGGCGAATACTTCGTGAACGAATTCAAGAATGCCGGCGGTACGGTTTCGACCTCGGCACCGGCTTCGCCCGTCATCGTTCCCGCATAGACCGTTCTTCTGCCGTGCGGGTCCGAGTCCCGGACCCGCTTATTTCATATATTTTCCATACCAATCCAGCGAGCGCGTGATTGCGTCGGCTACGTGTTTCGGTTCGTGAAGGCCGTGTCCCTCACGCGGATAGCGAACCATCACGGCATCTGTTCCCGTTTCGAGAAGGGCCATATAAAACTGCTCGGACTCGCCGATCGGAACGTCGTTGTCGTCTTCGCCCTGAATCAGCAGCGTTGGCGTTTTAGCCCCGGCTGCGCGCCGTACCGCCGAATGCTCCCACAGCCAATCCAGAAGATCGTCTTGATGCGGCAGTTTGCCCCACTGGATTTGCTCGTACGGACGATAATTTGTGCCGTAGCTGAAGCTGACCAAGTTTGTTACCGGCGCGGTCAACACAGCCGCTTTGAAGATACTGGTTTGCGTGATAAGCCAAGCTCCCAATTGCCCGCCATAGCTGATCCCCTCGATTCCCAGGCGGTCCCGATCGATCCAGAGATAGCGGCCCATCGCTGCGTTCACCGCGTATAGTACATCCTGCGCGTCATCGCCGTTTTGAGTCCGGAAGGCCGCGTCCGTGAAAGCCTGTCCATAGCCGGTGGAGCCGCGGTAATTCACCATCAAGGTCGCGAAGCCGTGGGCCGCATACACCTGATTTTTAAAGTTGAATCCGGCGCCCTGTTGCCCATGCGGGCCCCCATGGAGCGTTACAACGACGGGATATTTGCGGTCGGGTTGGAAGTCCGCCGGGTAGGTGAGGAAGGCCTCGACATTCCATTTATGGTCATTGCTAATAAACGAGAACGCTTCCACCCGCCCCAGCTTCTTATCCTTGAAGATGCCGCCATTTAGATTCGTCAGCTTGGGCGCCGGGCCATCGCCTGATTTGAGGAAAAGCTCGGCGTTACCTTCCGGCGTGACGAAGGAAAATGCGATTTGGTCGCCATGCGCCGAATAGGATGTTACGCATCCCGGCTCGTTGACAACCGCTGCGGGCTTGCCGCCATTCACCGGCATTTGATACAGATGAACGTCACCCCGCTCCTGGACGGTCAGCAGAATAGAACCCCCATCCTGCGCCCACATGGGCTGCTGGTGGCGGTTATCAAGGGTGCCCGTCAGCTCGCGATGACCCGTCCCGTCCGAGTTCATCAGCCAGACGTGCAGATTCTCCATGCTGAACGCCAGACCGTTTACGCCACGCATGGCCGCCTCATAAGCGATGAACCGGCCGTCTGGCGAGAAGCGGGGGCGGTACCCGGCCCCTTCGGAAACGGTCAAGCGCCGGATCGCGCCGGTCGAAACGTCGATTGCGAACAGGGCGTAATTGAGCAACTGGTTCGCGCGGGGCTCCGGGTTTGCCGCGAAGGCGATCTCTTTTCCATCGGGCGACCAATCGATCGAGTGTTCGTGATTCGCGCCGCTTGTGAGTTGCCGGGAGTGGCCCGTAGCGACATCGGCGATGAAGATATGCCACCGCTTGTTGTCGTTGAACTTCGCGTTTCCTTCCTGATCCCCGGGCTTGTAGTGATAGGTCTTGATTACGACGGGATCGCCAGTGACATCGGCGGAGTCCGGTCCGGGTTGGGCGGAAACATAAGCGATCTGCTTGTTATCCGGCGACCAAGCGATGCTGTTTCCTTCTGTGGAAAGGGGGCTGTTCGTCTGTTCCACGCTAGCCAGAAAGCGCTCGCCGCTCCCATCGGGATGGGCAATGAAGAGGCCTTCCTTGTCCCCGGATTTGCCGTTGAACGCCACCCACGCGCCGTTCGGAGACCAGACCGGGTTACCTGAAGGATCGTTGCCGCTGGACAAGGAAACCGGATTCCCATTCGGGAGCGCCATCACCCAAATCTGAGGGAAGGGCCGCCCGGGTCCATCGCCACGGATGACCGTGTAAGCGAGGCGGGAGCCGTCGGGCGAGAACTGTACTATGCCGACTGAGCGTAGATTCAACAAGTCCGAAGGCTGTATCCCCGCTCCGAAAGCGATGGCGGTTGAAGCTGCGAGGAGAGGGGCACGATTCATATAGCAGTGAGATGTATTTTTTGGGGTATTCTGGTCAACATGATTTTCATAATGGCGGGAACAGGCCAGGTAGGCCGCGCTACCATCGACTCTCTCATAAGTCAGGGGATTCCGGCATCCGCGGTCGTTGCGGGAACACGCGATGTCCAGAAGGCTACTGGGTTGCCTGCGGACGTCCAAATCCGTCGAGCGGATTACAAAGACCGGCTTTCCATGGAAGTGGCCTTTCGCGGAAGCGAGACCTTAATCCTGATTCCAACTAAGACCATGCCCGCCCCGCGCTGTGTCGAGCATGGAAACGCCCTGGATGCCGCTAAGGCTGCCGGCGTCAAGCGAATCGTTTTTCTCTCGCTTCAAGCCGCCACGCCGCAAAGTCTCTTCATCGTGGCCTCGTTCATTCTGTTTGCCGAGTCCGCAACGCGGCTTTGCGGGCTGGAATGGACAATCGCGCGCATGAGTCTGTACACCGACCCTGTTGCCGAGTGGGTACCCGATCTGGTGCGCATGGGACGGCTGCCGTATCCGGTTACCGATGCGCGCATCGCCTTCGTCTCCCGGGCGAATATCGCGAACTCGCTCGCCGTCATCGCCCGCCGAGCGGATCTCAACGGCCGGATTTTGGAATTGACCGGACCCGCCGCTCTGTCCATGCCTGAACTGGCCAATGTAATATCCGACTCTACAGGCGCTCCGATCCGTTTCGAAACGATTACCGACGCAGAATACCGGGAGATGTGCCGTAAGGATCGTCTGCCGGAAGAAATCATTGAGATTTTATCGACAATGTATCGAGCGGCGGAAGCCCAAGAGTTCTCGCATGTCTCGCCAGCCGTCGAATTGCTGACCGGTAAGCCCGCTGAATCAGTGGGGTCTGCGATCTCACGCCTTCAGCCAATGACTCGCGGACTCCCGCGCCTGGAGATTTCTACCTCAAATACTCGAGCGTAAAAGTCGATTTAGCGCTGACGCCGGCGCTATTCGTTACCGTGAGGGTAATCGGGTAATCGCTATACCCGCCCTGGAAAGTTAAGATCGGGGTGGGCGACGTTGGGCTCGGCGAGAACGAGACGGTGTTCGTCGAACTCCACTGATACGTTAAGGCCAGACCGCCTGGGTCGGTAGATTTCGAAGCATCGAGCAGGTAAGGACTCGAGGTCACCTGCGTCACTCCCGCCGCAGGGAAGGACGGACTGACCACGATCACCGGAGGACCCGCGGACACCGGGGTCACAGGAGTCGCCGGAACGGCCGGGAATGTGATGGTGCCGTAAATATTGGCCGGCTGATAGGAGGAAACCAGCCCTGCGACAACCTGAACGGCCGTGTTGATCTTGGGAGGATTATCGCCAGTGTAACCGATTGAGTACGAGACTGGCTCTCCGGCGGGATTACCGAAGAGTGGAAGGCCGAAGGTGACTGTGCCAACGAACATTACGCTGGGGTATGGCGTGCATGCAGTGTAGACTTTGTCCACGTGCGAGGTCAGAATGGCGAACGTTGTCCCGCTTACGTCCGTGCTCGAAGGAGTCGGAATCGGGGAGCCGACAGGAACCAAAAAGACATCGTTGTTCAACGTGTTTGTCGCCGGATAATAGATCACCCTTGAGCGAATTTCTTGGGTGCCCGACATAATCGCCGCGAAAACGTTCGGCGCGATATTCGGTTGGTACGGTGTGAAAAGGCTGCTGAAGCTAAGCACATGTTCCAGCGAAAGATTGGCAACGCCGGCGGGCGGCGTCGGACATGTTGAAGACGCAGTCTGCGCGGTCAAGAGGCCGGCTCCCATGAGCGCTCCCGCGAGCAAGGTGGTGAAAGATCTTTGGGACATTTAGAACTTATCTCCGATTGGATTTGAGGTTAGGTACACAAGTACAACATTGGATTTCTGCCAAGGAGCCTTCGAGCTTCTTGAGTCCAAGCTAAGTAGTATACACCACCATGTTGAAAGCCTGGAGTGGTTGGTAGTGGGCGTAGTTCGCAGACGTGGACTTTGATCGTCGCCATTCAGCAGGTGAAGCACGCGGCGATCTATTGCCCAAATTTGTGGCGGCCTTGACGTCGGCGGGACAGGAATTCATACACCGCGCGGCACTCGTCCGCCAACTCCATGAACTGCTCGGGATACAGCGACTGGTCCCCATCGGACAGCGCTTTGTCCGGATTCGGATGCACCTCCACCAGCAGTCCGGATGCGCCCGACGCCACGGCCGCGAGCGCCATGGGATGCACTTTGTCGCGCTTGCCGGTTCCATGGCTCGGGTCTACTACGATGGGCAGATGGCTCAGCTTTTGAAACCGAAGGCACGATACTGAGATCCAGAGTATTGCGCGTGTGATCGGCGAAGGTCCGGACTCCACGCTCGCACAAGATCACTTGGTAATTGCCTTCGGAAAGCACGTATTCGGCGGCCATCAGGAATTCCTCGAGCGTGGAGGAGATCCCGCGCTTGAGCAGCACGGGCAAACGGCACCGGCCCGCGCGACGTAGCAATGAGAAGTTCTGCATGTTGCGCCCGCCGATCTGGATGCAGTCGCCATACTTCTCGACCAGATCGAAGGTCTCCACGTCCACGGCCTCGGTAACGATGCCCAATCCGGTTTCGGCCCGCGCTTCCGCCAGCAGCTTCAGCCCTTCCTCGGCGAGACCCTGGAACGCATAAGGCGACGTGCGCGGTTTATAGGCGCCGCCCCGAAGCAACTGCGCCCCGGCCGCCTTCACCGCCCGCGCTGCGGCCAGAATTTGTTCGCGGCTCTCCACCGAGCACGGTCCGCCGCACAGAGCCAGGCTGTCTCCGTCCGTGTTGTCGGGCTTGATCTCGCGGCTCACCAGCTTGTACGCTTTCGAAACCGGTATCGCATCGACAAACCCCGGCAAATCTTCGAACTCGGCGGAATCGATCAGCCCCGGGTTTCCAGTGATCCCGACCACGGTTCGCTGCGAACCCGGCATGATGTGGGGCCGGAATCCCAGGTTTTCGATTCTGGCGCACACTCCCGAAATGTCGAGGGCTGTCGCCCGTGCCCGCATGACGATTATCACGGCTTTTTCCTTTGTACCAGTTAGCGTTCGGTTCCGTTATGTTACCCTACTAACGTTAGGCAAAAAATCTCTGAGGTGGAAACAAGAATGAGGATTGCTGTTCTCTGCGCACTCGCCATGAGTGCCAACATCGGCTTAGAAGCACAAACCACGCCGACACAACCGGTTATTAAGGTAACCCTGCTCGGCACGGGTGTGCCTCTGCTCGACCCCGCCGCATATACTGCGAGCGGACGAGTTACTGCCGGCTTGCTCGTCGAAGCCGGTACCGAACGAATGCTGTTCGATTGCGGGCAAGGAATCCTGACCCGCCTTCTACAGTCCGGCGGCTCCGTCATGAATCCGAACGCAGCTGTCGACAAGGTGTTCATCAGCCACTTGCACAGCGACCATATCGCCGATCTCGCGGCCATTTATGCCTATGGCTGGCTCTACCGCTACGACGATCCCTTGAAAGTCTGGGGTCCCGGTCCCGGTCCCAATCAGCCCGTAGGCATTTCGTCCATGATGCAGTTGATGCGTCTGACTTACGACACGGATTTTTATGTTCGTAGCACCTTGTTCACGATCCTGGCGTTTCCGCTCACGGGTGTAGCGGTCGACAGCAATGTAGTGGAACTCTGGCCCGATGTGGTATACACCAACAACGGCGTAAAAGTGACCGCTTTCCTGGTGGATCATCATCCGGTCGCGCCCGCGTACGGCTTTCGGATCGACTACCAAGGCAAGTCCGTTGTCTTCTCCGGCGATACGACCTACACCACCAACCTCGTACAAGCGGCCAAGGGTGCCGACGTGCTGATCAACGAGATCTGGGGCTATCCGCCCGATCCGGAACTGTATGCTTATCACTGCCCGCCGGAGACCTGCGCCGCCCCGATGTTCATGCAAGCCGCGCCTAAGATGGCCGTGTTCACCCACATGGGTATCCCGCCCGGAACCACCGCGCAGGATTTGGTGGATCGCACCCGCAAGGCCGGCTACCAAGGTCCGCTCACTATCGGCCAGGATCTCATGGTGATTAACGTGAATTCAAGCGGTGTCCAAATAACACCGCCAGCGCCAGGAGCTTCGTCGGCCCCTGTCACTCTTCCGGAGATGCAGAGAAGTGTCAGTCTGCCCGCGGAAATGCGCGTACGCGCTCCCGTCCAATAGCTGTCTCTCTAATCGGGACAGGTTTTTTTCGGCCTGTCCCATTTTTCGAAGCGCGAATCGGTATTCCTGGCCGTGCCGACCAAACCCCCACTTGCCGCTTACCTCGCCCTGACCGCCGTTTGCTTCTTCTGGGGAACGGTTTACCTCGGAATTCGCATCGCTATCGAATCCTTTCCTCCGATGCTGCTCATGGGCGGCCGGTTCCTGTCAGCTGGCGTCGTGATTCTTCTCGTTGGCGCATTACTCAAGGCGAGAATGCCCTCGCGGTGCGAGTTCGCTTTGACTTCGCTTTACGGAGTAATTACGCTCGGCCTCGGCGTGGGGACTCTCGCTTTCGCTATGCAATGGATTCCCAGCGGATTGGCGGCCATGCTCACCACCACGTCGCCCTTTTGGATGATAGGAATCGAAGCAATGCTGCCGGGAGGCGAGCGGCCCAATCTGCCCACAATGGGTGGCGTACTGGTAGGACTCGCCGGTACTTTGCTTTTGGTCGCGCCCGGAGCGATCCAGCAAGGACTCGGAAGCGCGATCGTGTTCTCGTTTGTCATCCTGCAACTCGGATGCGGCGGTTTCGCTCTCGGTTCGATTCTCGAGCGCCGCCATCGAACCACCACGCACCCGGTAATCAACGGTGCCGTTCAGGAGCTCGCGACCGGCGTGGTCTTTCTGATCCCCGCCCTGTTCTTGCGCCAGCCTGTTCACCCGAGTTGGAAGGGGTTCGCCGCGATTTTGTATCTCATTGTTTTTGGAGGCATCGTCGGCTACAGCGCCTACTTATATGCGATGAAGCATCTCCCGGTCTCCCTGGTGTCGATTTACACTTACGTGAATCCCGTGGTTGCCGTAATCGTGGGGGCGCTGCTTTACGGCGAGGGGTTTCAGCCGCTGGACCTGGTTGCCATGCTGATTATCTTCGTCGGAGTTATGATAGTGAAACGCTACAGCGGCGAACACAGATCCGCCGAGGCACAAACGGGCTTGACCGTTGGGACCGAATCCCGGTAGGATAGATGTTCCACTGGAGGCAAGAAGGGTTTTGGCCGCAGCAATTGAAGTTAGCAGCGTCTGCTGCTTCTATGGCAGACGCCTGGGGTTCCGTCGGCAAGGAGAGCGCAGTTTGAGCGCAGTTCACACCTCGAATGGGTACCCTATCGCTTCGCAAAATGCCGTGCAAGGCGATGTTCAATTTCGAGACCGTTTTCTAGCATTAGATTGAGTGCTCTCGTAATCCGGCTGAAGTTCGCGAGGCATAAATGCGCTTGACGCGAGATCCGGGGAAGCCGCGGCGCTCAGCGAGGCGACTGTGACCGCTCCTGAGGTTTGGAACTGTTCGTCCTCCATAGCGCTTCCGTGTAACCACATCGAGCACTCACATCGCATCAAATCGGCGGCGTTATGGAAGCGCGCCTCCGGCGTTCAAAAAGCGAACGCGAATGCCAGATCCACATGATCCCCCTGCTCGTTGAACATCTGCTGATTCCGAAAGTTGGTTAGGAACCGCTTCCACTCCAAGGCGAGTGTCACGTTCGGCGACCACTTATACATTACATGCCGAAGTACGTCTGGCTCTTATCGCGCAGCCCCGCCGTCAGTTGGTGCGGGTTCGGCAAATCGATTCCATACACCAGATTCGTTTGCCACTGCCGCGTAAAGTTCACCTGCGCCTGCGTCCAGCCGCCCCGAGTCTCCACTCCATGTTCACCCACCGTTCCCACCGGCAGCACGGATTGTCCGAGGCTCCCGGCGTATGCGCCCAATGCGCGGCCCTCATAAGCTTTGCCCGTGAATATCAGCATCTTGCCTACCGGCACGCTCCAATCCCCCGCCACGCCCCACGAATCCACGCCGGTTTGGACATTTCGTGTCCCGATCGGTCCGGCATTCTTTCCTCGCCCATAATGCCCGCTCAAGCCGAATGTCATCGCGCTGTCGGTATACGCCACGCGCGATTCGAATGCGGGAATCCGTCCGCGCTCTCCAATACCTGGCACGCGAGTACTGTTGAAAGTGGAAGGATTGTCGCCCTCGTTCGGATCCGTAGCCGCAATCTGGTAGACGATCTTGGAAGTATCGCTGAACGAGCGTTGAAACTCCGCACGGAGCTGCGGTTCCCGAACCCACAAGTTACCCGACGCGTTCAGCGGCGCGACCGCATAGCTTGAAAGCGACGTAGGGTTCAATGGAGCGAAGATAGCCCAATCTTGTCCCGCCTCCAAAGAAAAATTTTGCCAGTCTAGCCGGCCGAAGGCCAGCCGCATTCGCGGGATAAAGTAATCCGCCCCGTTCGCCACCGTCGCGCTTCCCGCGTTAAAGTCGAATTCCACGGTACCGCTCAGCCGTCCCCCGTCCACTTGCGGTCCCGTATATTTGATTCCGAATCGCGACTGCCGCGACGTCATGCCGAAATTTTTGTCCCCCCCCGTGACATCGCTGCCCTGCTTGCCTGCAAAGGAGGCAATGTCTTGGTTGTTGGTCAAGGAAGCATTCGAGAAGGAGTTCAGCAGAATTGTGCCGTAAACGTGGATCGGAATCTTGGCCAACAATGGAATCGGTTCGCTCGCCCTCCTTTGTTGTGGCACCGGGGGAGCCTGTGCCGCCGCATCGTAAGTGGCTGGGATCGACGGCACTGCGGCCGGCGCGAGCGAAATCCGTGCCAACTCGTCGGTGTTTAGCAGTCCGCGTTCCTTCAGAATCACGGCCAGAATCCGCACGCCATCTTCATTCCCTACCGAGCGCACGCGGGCGCGTTCGCTAGATCCGATAACGCCTTTTTGCTCCAGAATGTCGGCGAGCATCTGCGCGGATTGCTGAGCTTTAGCCAAGCTGGAAATTGTGAACAAAAACACCAGAAGTTTAACCATTGCACTTGAATATAGTGGAGATCGGCCCAGCCCGCAACCGCCGAGGCCTACAATTTTTAGAGCGCGATTCGCCGTTGCTCGTGATCGTGCCTAAATGAAGCAACCACGCGATGGTATAAAGCTGCGACTGAGCATCAACAATATGGTGGTGCTCTTCACATAACAAAATCAGTTGTCAAAATAACCATCACGGTCGCTCAGGTGGAAGCGGATCGTGTTCTCGCAGTCCATCAATGCTCCTGGCGACATATGCGCGACTTCGGAAAGCACCACTGAACCGTCCAGCGCAGTTCCGGATGGACGAGCGTACGCGGCAACCCGGAAAGGCGCAACGATTCCCAGAGAATTGAAATGGCTTTCGTTGATCGGCCTTGAGAGATCGCCACGCTCGTCTGTCCAGTGAAGTTCAGCGGATGAGGATCTCCGGGGGCGTCATCTCAACTCAAAACGCTTTGCTTCCAAACATAAGTTTAGGCGTCGCGTCACAATAAGATGATTAGGTTTTCGTGCGTGTTGGCAAGAGAGTGTAGTTCCATTCGCCATGGAATTGGGCTCGCTTGAGATTGACGGCGGCGAGTTCCCGATCGGAGACCTTGATCCCAGTCGGATAGGTTCCCTTATCCAATTCGGCCTGGAGTTTCAATCCGGCCTTGGTGGTTGTGTTGGCGATCAGGTTAATTACGACGTCGTGGCTCACCAGTG
>JBBROU010000087.1:0-21889 GCA_038229055.1 Bryobacterales bacterium
ATCCGCGAGCGCATGCTTCGGCGGAGGGTCGGAGCCTGCGACCAGCAGCCGCGCAGCCGGACAATGTTCGACAACGCGCGGCAACACTTCTCGCGCGAACCAATCGAGCGCAATCTGATTCGGAGGATGCCGGAAACTGCCTACGAAAAGCATGGTGAACGGCTGCCTTGGCCCGCCGGGGAACAGATAGCGCTGAGTGGCGATGCCGGCGCGAAGCCCGTCGTCGATTCTGCCGCGCATGTCCGGAAGAAATGATTCCAGATACTCGCGATTTTCGCGTGTGCACATCTGCACCCGGTCCGCATGGCGCAGTTGCCGCAACTCAAAACGGATTGCCCGCAGGTATTCGAAACGCGCCTTTAATCGGTCCAACGCATTCTGCGTGAACTCGAGGCCGCGCGCGATCGATTGGAAATAAACATCGTGCTCGAAGACCGCGCTCACCAAGTTGGTGTACGAATCGGCGTATTGCGCCAGCGCCGTGTATTCGAGCTGCACGACGTTAAGCCGGTGCTGATAAACCTGCCGGTGAATGAGCCAGCGCAGCCGGTCGATGTCGAATTCCTGAACCGCATGCGGCGCGATGGAGCCGAAGTGTGATTCTTTAAATTCGCTGCGCACGATGAATTCCGCGGAAGCGCAATATGCACGCAACTCCTGATGCCCTTCGAGCTCGCATGCCCGGTCAAGCAGGATGATGACGTGGAGTTCGCAGAGTTGAGCAAGTTCACGCACCGTTTCGTACATGAAGACGCCGCCGCCATGAACCGGAGGACAGATTGGGTACGGAGAGACGAAGAGAACTCGCGGACTGTCCGGGTCCGGGGCGGGGAGAAACCGGTCACGGTAGTTTGCGCCTAAAGGGCGCTGCAAGGCTTCGGTGTCGCTAACGGCCGCAAGACTTATAGCGCGCGCGCGACTTCGCAGCGCAACGGGAAGCTGTAAAAACGCGCGCCAGAGGCCGGCAAAATTCGCGCGACCCGGTTCATCGCCCCAGCAGACGCTAAACAGCCCGCCACCCATCGTGAAAAAGAAGTGCGGCAGCAAACGCCGCCACTCGTGAATGTTCTTCCAGCTAAACAGAATGAAATTTTTCTTCAGGACCGATTGAATATACGAGTTGCTGAATTTCTTTCCGATCGTCCCACGATGCTCGTGCCAGACCACGCTAGCCGGCTGATACAACACTTTCCAGCCGCGCTTCCACGCCCCATAACTCACGTCCGTATCTTCCAGATAAAACGGCGCGAGCAGATCGTCGAAACCGCCGAGCTCCAGAAACTTGCGCCGGTCGAATGCGGACGAGCCGCCGCCCGCATAAGCACACGGATAGAGTCCCGTGACGCTCGCGTCCTCGCGATGGCTCACGCGCAGGTTGCCATCACGCCACCAGCTCTCGGTCAGCCCGGTCTCTTCGCGGCGTTTGGCTGGGTCGCTCAAAAAAATCTGACACGCCACCGCAAAGATCGTCTCATCCGTGAACCCATCGAGCAGCGGCTGCAGAAAATCCGGTTCCACGCGCATGTCGCTGTTGAGCAGCACCACGATGTCGTTCTTGGCGGCGCGGAACCCCGCGTTCGACCCCCCTCCGAAGCCTAAGTTCTTCGGCAGCGCCAGCACGAGCACCTGGGGGAAATGTTCACGCAAGAACTCGGCGCTGCCGTCCGACGATCCGTTGTCCACGACGATCACTTCGTTCGCCGGATTGCCTGAGAGCGCGACCAAAACGGACGGAATGTACTTGGCGAGAAGATCGCGCCCGTTCCAGTTGGGGATCACAACGCTTGCCGAGCCGTTATCGGGCCGAAGATCGGGGGTGCTCTGAAAGCGGCCAAAAAGTGCGCACCAAATATCTACCAGCACTAGGCAAATCACGCTGATGGCAACGATGAATGGGGCGAGAACCAGGAATGGGAGCGTTCTCAGGAGCCGCTTGAGGAACTCCATTAACCTGCGTCCGGCCCCAACTTCAACTTGCGACCGAGACGGTGCCATCGCGAGGCGCGAACCGAATCCAATTGCCGGCGGAGTGCGTCCGCTTCAGATTGCAGGCGAAGTGCCCATTCAGTGCGTTCGGCAACGGTGGCTTCAAGCCGCAGTTCGATGTCTCGCGCCCACTCGGTTTTGTCGCGATTCTCCTGCTCCAACTCGGCGACTTTCTGTTCGTAACCACGGCTCACCGCGGCTAACTCTTCCTGCAGATTAACCACCCGCGCGCCCCGCTCCTCGGACTCGCGATGCCGCTCCCGCGCCCAGCGGTTGCGCTCCTCCAACTCGCTCTGCAACGCCCCGAATTTCGCAATCATGGCATTCAACTCGACCTGGCTCCGCTCCAGCCAATCGCTCTTCCGCCGAATTTCACCGGTTAGTTTTGCGATGTGGTGCTCGCGCTCGCGGAGAATGTTCGCCGACCCGGGCACATACACGAACGGCGCGGCAGCCGGCCGCGGTTCCCGCGCACAGATCGCCAGAAAAAAATGCGCAGCGTGCGGATCGGATTCGCCCGATTCCAGATGAACTCTTGGATTCGCGCGAACGTCACCAGCCGAAAAGACGATGCCCTCGGCATGATTCTGAAACAGGATTTCAACATCGTTGAAAACGCGCCGCAGCTCTTCACCGTACTCGTTGAAATCGAATTCGCGAACATGAAACGGATTCGGCCCGATCGCTTCGCGCGTCTCCGCGTAATAGCTTCGATTCGGCGTTGAGACCAGCAGCACACCGCCCTTTGCCAGCACTCTCGAACATTCGCGAAGAAATAACTGCCAGTCTTCGAGGTGTTCAATCACTTCGAAGGCAGTGATCAACTCGAAGCTCGCATCGCCTGACGGAATCGCCGCGCATGAGCCGGCTTCGAACCGCAAGTTCGGGCCAGTGTAATTCTGTCGCGCGTACTCAATCGCATCCGTTGAAACATCGATTGCAAGCACACTCGAAGCCATGCGCGCCAGTTCCGCGGCGCCATATCCGGTGCCGCATCCGGCGTCGAGCACGCGTTTTCCCAGTGCATATTCGGTCGCGAACAGATAACGCGAAAGATGCTCGTGATAGAGATTGATGTCGACCAGCCCCGGAACCAATCGCTCGCCCGTGAACTCAAACAAGCGACTTCTCCGCCAGGTTTGCGTTTACTTCCACGCGGCACGGGAAGCGCTGAAATCCGTACACTTCGCCGTCGCCATGCGCCATCTGCGCGGTGAGCGCGTTGTCAATCCAATCGCACATCCGGTAAGTGGTCAGCGTTCCATCGGCGATCGCCGGAGAAAAAGAGAATGACCCGGGATACAACTCCGGCAGCTCCAGATGGAAATCCACCGTGTAGATGTCGCCCGGCTGCATCGGTGCGAGTTCGATCTCTTCGCGCGTCGTGTTGGTGCCGGAGAAATCGATTCCCAAGTGGTTCCGCATCATGAATCCCACATTCGGATTCTCAACATGATCGTTGGCCTGCACGCTGATGCGCAGCACCACTTTGCCGCTCGGCTGTAACAAGTGAACCGGCGATCCATTTGAGTCCAGCAGCGCGATGCCGAGAATTTCAGCGCGCCGATCACCGAACCGGTTGTCAATGTTTGGGATATGCTCGACCACTTCATCGGGACGCGATGCTGGGCGATTCACACTGGGGGTGCCGCGGTGCTTCAATGCCAAGTAAGCGGTGTCCTTCTCCACCATCGCCGCAAGATACTTCGTGACCACGGATTCCGTATCGCCGATGTCCACAATGCGGCCGCGCTCCAGCCACATGGTGCGATCGCCGATCGCTTTCAGATCTCCCACCGCGTGGGAAACGAACAGAATTGTCACGCCGCGCGCGCGCAGTTCATGCACCTTCCGCATACAGCGATGCCGGAAGTATAAGTCGCCCACCGCCAGCGCTTCGTCAACTAGCAGAATCTCCGGATCCACGTTGATCGCGACCGCGAAAGCGAGCCGCACCACCATGCCGCTCGAATAGGTTTTCACCGGCTGATTGATGAACTCGCCGATCTCCGCGAACTCTTCGATCGCAGAGTAGCGTTGATCGATCTGCTTCTTCGAGAGCCCGAGAATCGCCCCGTTCAGATATACGTTATCGCGCCCCGAAAATTCGGGATTGAATCCCGCGCCCAGTTCCAGCAGCGCCGAAACGCGTCCGTTTACCGTGATATTTCCGGATGACGGGTGCATGATTCCGGCGACCATCTGCAGCAGCGTGCTCTTGCCGGAACCGTTCTCGCCGACGATGCAGAACGTTTCGCCGCGCCGGATCTCAAAGTTCAAGTCCCGCAGCGCCCAGAAATCGCGGTGAAACGAAACGCGCTGAAAAGTCAGCAGCTCCTTCAAGCGATCCCCAGGCGACTCGTAAATGGAATAACTCTTCGAGACCTCTTGGAATGCGACAGCGTTCACGGAAAGCCCGCCGGGTTGATGCCCGGGATAATGCGCAGCGCGTTTTTGTAGTACAGTTTGCGCAAAACATCGTCCGGCAGATCGAGTCCGTACATCTTCCAGAACGCGTGGCGCTTGCGGTAGTAATCGAAATACTCGTCCGCCGTTTCCAGCACACGAAAATAATAAGCGTACTCGGAAGGTTCCCAGGTGTCCTTGCCGAACAGAACGCGGTCACTATGTTTGATGAAAAACTCGCGGGCAAAACGAGGCTGACGGCCAAGTTCCGCCAGCACCGCGCCGATCTCGGTATACATATTCGGCAGCTTGTCCATAAGCCGGCCGAGTTCGCCCAGGTTCCCGCCCAGCCATCCTAAATGCGCATTGATAAAAGTCGTCTTGGCATGCTTGGCGAATAAGTGGTGCTGCTCTTCCATCAGCACTTCCCACGCCGGATACCGCTCCGGCGGCCGCGCGCGCGACGGAAACTGCTTCAGCTCCAGCCACCGCTCGTTGTACTTATCCTTCGGCTGAAAGAACGACGCCGGCTCGCCGGTATGGATCAGCACGGGAATCTTCAGCGTGCCGCAGAGTTCGAATACTTTGTCGAAGCGCGGGTCGTCCACATGAATTCGCTGCCCGTGCGTGTCTTTCAAATCCATGCCGAAGTTCTTAAAAATCTTCAGCCCCTGCGCGCCGTTCTTCACATCGCTGGCAAGCTGGCTAGCCACGCGATCGCTGTAACCCGGCTCATCGATCCGCGTGAAATTCAGGTTCGCGAACACGATGAAGCGATCGGGATAATGCCCCTTCATATTCGCGACGCCTTCCTTCAATTCATCGCCATATCCGCCGCTAAGATTCACCATCGTTCGCAGATTGATCCGATCCATGCCGGTCGCGAGTTGCTTCAGCTCGCCTTCGGACATGCGCGAGTCTTGATGATTGTGAACGTCGATGAACGGATATTTCGCGCGGGTCACCGGATGCTGCGGAACCACCAGCGTCGATCTCGGTTCGTACTCCTCAATCGACATGGTCTGCGCATGCGCCAGGCCAGCGAGCAACAGCAGGAAAACGGCGTTTTTCATGGGAAAAACCCAGTATTACATGTGCGGCAGCCGCCGCTTCCGGCCTTGCCGCATGCAGAGTGCTTTCAGGCGCTCCTCGCGCCGCTGGATCTCCGGCGTTTCTGCAATAGCCAGCGCGCCGCGCGTCATCTCTAACGCCATGGCGTAATTGCGCTCCTTGTGCTCGTAGTATTTCGCCAGTTCTTCATAAGCGCGGACGCGATGCGGATTGGGCGAAGCGGCAAGATCGCTGAATACCGCCAGTGAGCCCGTCTGGTTCCCGCACTTCTTCTCCAGCAGCCCGATATCGAGCAGCGTGCGGAATAGCAAACTGTCCGGCAGTCCCATATCCACCGCCCGCCGAAGAAGCGTCAGCGATTGCGGAACCCGCCCCGCTTGCGTAAGCCAACGCGCCAGTCCGAGCAGATCGGCGCCGTGCCGCAGCGTCACTCGTTCGGGATCGCGAAACGCTTCCGGCACAATTGCAGTGAGGCACGCCAGCGAAACGATGTCGAGCACGTTGTGATGAAAAATCGGTATCAGCCGGAATGCCCGGTGCGTGCGCAGATATTCGAAATAGTAATAGGGAATCATCTCGCCCGGCACGTCGCCGTCGCGATCGAGCCCAAGCACTTGATTCTCCAGATGCACCAGCCGGCAGCTATCGAGACGCAATTTCCAGAGCCTGCGCGCGCCAAACAGAAGATCCAGATGCTCCATGCGCGTGAAAGGGTGGCGCGCGCGCGCCATGCGAAAGCGGGTTTCGAGCAGCGGCTGATCGTACGACTTTCCGTTGTACGTAATCAGCACATCGAAGCGCTGCAGATATTCGGAAAGCGCGTGCAACTGCGACGCCTCTTCGCCATAGTCGCGCATGAAAAACTGGCGAACGCGGAACCCCTCTTCATCGATGCTGCCCACGCCGATCAGGAACGCGTACGTGCCGGAGCCGCCAGCCAAACCCGTTGTCTCGGTATCGAGAAAGGCCCAGCGCGTGGGCGGGCAGTTCGGAATTGCGCCGCTCGAAAGAGGGTCGAGCAGATCGTGGCGGAGGTCGATCAAATCGGAGATGTCGACGCTGCCATGTCGCCGGTGCCGCTCGTACAATTTCTCGGTTTCGAAATGCTTCCCGTGCGCCGTCTCCACGACCTCGCCGGTGAGCAGGTCTTCGACGAAACTCGCGGTTTCATCCGGCTTGCGAACGGACGTGGGCGCACCGGGCATCGCGTATTTGCGGTCGATGTGCGCCACTTTCGCCCGCAGCAACGCAAGCTGTTCCTGAATGCCCGCCATGTTCGCCTTTTATTTGCCTAATATACTATAGCCTGTGAAAACGCCCTGGTTCTTTGCGCTGCTATTTGCGGTTCTGCTCAGCGCGAAGCTGTGCCACGTGGGCGTATTGTGGGCTGAAGAAGATCTTCCGCTTGCCGCGGCCAAGCAGATGTTGATGGGCAAAGTGCTTTATCGCGACGCTTGGTTCGATAAGCCGCCGCTCGTGCCCGCCGTCTACCTGCTCTGGGGCGCGCAAATCGGCTGGGTGCTTCGGCTCGCTGGATCGCTTTACGCCTTGCTAGCCGCGTGGGTTGCGTACCGTTTCGCGAGCGAACTCTGGTCACGCACGGAAGGCCTTTGGGCCGCGGCGCTTCTAACATTTTTTCTGATCTTCGACACGCCATCCGCGGTGCTGCCGATGGCCGCCGACCTGCTAATGCTCGCGCCCCATCTCGCCGCGGTCTGGCTCGCCTGGAAAAACCAGCCGCTGCTCAGCGGCATCGCGTGCGGCATCGCATTCCTCTGCAACGCGAAAGCTGTCTTCGTGCTAATCGCCTGCGCGGTGTTTTCTTTCCCGCAGTTACTGCTGCTCGCTGCCGGTTTCGCGATTCCGTGCGCTATTGCCGCAGTCGTGCTGGCAGCGACCGGCGCGTTCCCCTTCTACATCGATTCCGTCTGGATCTGGAGTTCGCTCTATGCCGGCAGTTCGCACGTATCCAATCCCTTCGGCAACGCCGCGTTGCGAACCATCAACTGGATCGGATTTCACGTCGCGTTGGTCATCGGAGCAACCTGTTGGTGGCTGCGCCGCGAACCGGTCCGTTGGAAGATGCTCGCATGGGCGGTGCTTTCGCTTGCTGGCGTCACCCTCGGCTGGCGTTTCTTCCCGCGCTACTTTTTTCAATTGCTGCCGGTGATGACCATCGCCGCCGCGCGCGGCTTTGTGTTGCTCGGAAGAAAGCGTCTGATCGCGCTCGCATTTCTGCTGATCCCCGTAATTCGTTTCGGCCCGCGATATCCGATGCTCGCGCTAGGCATCCAGCCGGAGTGGAGCGATCTCGCGATGGACCGCGATAGCCGTCAGGCATCGGCGCTCGTTCGCTTGCAATCGCACCCGGGCGATTCATTGTTTGTCTGGGGCTACCGTCCGGAGATGTTCGTCTACACCGGCTTGCCCGCGGCAACGCGCTATTTAGATTGCCAGGCGTTGACCGGAGTCCCGGCCGACCGCCACCTCACGCAATCGAATCCCGTAACTACTCGCGGACTCGCGGAATCGCGCGCCGCCCTTACACAGTCCCGCCCCGATTTCATCATCGATGGACTCAGCCCCTACAATCCGGGACTCGCGATGAGCAGATTTCCCGAATTGCATGCGTGGCTCACGCGTTACCGCGAAATCGCGCGGACGAAGTATTCGGTCATCTACCGGCACATCGCCGCGGATGAACCCTAAAGGCGTCGAAAATTGAATTCCGACTACAATCGGTTGTGGATTCCTCACAACGGAAAAAGCGCATCTTAGTTACCGGCGGCGCCGGCTATATTGGCAGCAATACCGTCCTGCGGTTGATTGATGCCGGCTATGAGGTGGTGGTTGTGGATGACCTTTCCTACGGCCATCGCGAGGCCGTTGATCCCAGCATTTTGCACGTCTTCAACCTGCATGACACCGAAGCGCTCGTGAAACTTCTCGAGGCCGAACCCTGTCATGCGGTGATTCACTTTGCCGCGTTTACTTCCGTTGGCGAGTCCATGAAGCTTCCGGAAATTTACTTTCAGAACAACGTTTGCGCGTCCCTGTCGCTGTTCACCGCGATGCTGCGGACCGGCGTTAAATACGTGGTCTTCTCGTCAACCGCCGCGGTCTATGGGACTCCAACGGCGTCTCCGATATCCGAAGATCTCCCGTACGCCCCGATCAACCCTTACGGCGAATCGAAAGTGATGGTCGAGAAGATTCTCGGCTGGTTCGACCAGATCCACGGCATGCGGCACGTGTGTTTGCGATATTTCAACGCTTCCGGCGCGGATCCCGCGGGCCGCGCGGGCGAACTGCACAATCCCGAAACGCACCTGATCCCGCTGCTGTTTCGCGCTATTCAAACCGGCACGCCTGTGAACATTTTTGGCGACGACTACCCCACGCCCGATGGAACCTGCATCCGCGACTATATCCACGTCACCGACCTGGCCCAAGCGCACATCCTCGCCGTGGAAGCGTTGTTCGCTGGCGCGCTATCGAACAAATTCAATGTCGGCACGGGCACTGGATTTTCAGTGCGCCAGGTGATCGATGCGGTGGAATCGGTGACCGGCAAGAAAGTCCCGCAAAAGATCTCCCCTCGCAGAGTAGGCGATCCCCCGTCCTTGGTAGCTGATTCGGGCAAGCTCAAGAGCACGCTGAAGTGGACTCCGAAGTATGCGGAACTTAAGCAGATCGTATCCACCGCATGGGATTTCGCGCAGAGACATCCCAATATTTAGGCTACTTGCGCTCCCAGATTAAAACGCTGCGATTCTCTCCGTTTGGATTTTTCACGTACAGCTTCTCCGTCGCCGTCATTCCATCGGCGGACATGCTGATTCGCGTGCTCTCGCGATAGTTGCCGTCGTTCGACCGGCGCTCGTTCACCAGCGTGTTGCCCTCCCAATGAGTCACGCTGGCGCCGGGCCCGAACTGCTCCAGCGGATGCTGTTTGCCGTCGAGAAACCAGTCGCCTTCGGTCGTGGTTTGCCCGCCATCCGCGGTTGAAGTGGTCTGCGTCGCGTGAAGGTAGTCCCCGCGGTTCTCCTGCTTCAGCGACATCCGCGTCGGCTTCGTCGCCTTGCCGAAGTTACTTTTCTCTACGTTCAACTCCCAATTTCCGGAAAAGTCCGGCTTCTTCTGCGCGTTGGCGCTGACGGCGGAAAGCAACAGAAATACGGCGATGCGGTACATAAACGTCTCCGCCTGTTACCCATGCAAGTGAACTGCCGCGGTTTACTCTTCGTCGTGTTGGGCCGCCAGGCTGGTCAACACTGACAAGTCTTCGAGCGTAGTCACATCCCCGGCGACTTGATTGGATGTCACGATTTCGCGAAGAAGCCGCCGCATGATCTTGCCGCTGCGCGTCTTCGGCAGCGCATCGGTGAAACGGATCTGCTCGGGTTTCGCGAAGCTGCCAATCTCTTTCGCTACCCACTTCCGCAAGTCTTCCCCGAGCTGGTGCTGATCGAAATTTCCCTTTTTCAATGTGACGAAACACACCACCGATTGCCCCGTGATTTCATGAGGCTTGCCTACCACCGCCGCTTCTGCCACTGCCGGATGCCGCACCAGCGCGGACTCCAGCTCCATCGTGCTCAAACGATGCCCGCTTACGTTCATAACATCGTCGACACGGCCCAGAACCCAAAAGTAACCGTCAGCGTCCTGCCGCGCCGCATCGCCCGTCATGTAAACGCCGGGAATGCGCGCCCAATAATTTTCCTGGTATCGTTGGGGGTCGCGCCACAGCGTGCGGAACATGCTGGGCCACGGCCGCCGGATGATCAGAAATCCTTCGCGTCCGCTCTCAACGTGGTTCCCTTTCAAATCGACGATTTCGGCCTGCACTCCCGGCAGCGGGAGCGTGCCCGACCCGGGCTTCGCCGCAATGGCTCCCGGCATGGGAGCGATCATGATCGCTCCGGTCTCGGTCTGCCACCACGTATCGACGATGGGGCAGCGCGATCCGCCAATCACCTTGTAATACCATTCCCACGCTGCCGGATTGATCGGTTCGCCCACCGACCCGAGCAGCCGCAAGCTCGACATGTCATGTGCGTTGGGCCACTGGTCGCCCTGCCGCACAAAAGCGCGAATCGCCGTCGGAGACGTGTAAAGGATGGTGATGCGATACTTCTCGATCAAGCGCCAGAACCGGTCGGGCTGCGGAAAGTCCGGCGCGCCTTCGTACATCACGACGGTCGCGCCCGCCGAGAGCGGCCCGTAGACGATGTAGCTGTGTCCAGTCACCCACCCGACATCCGCCGTGCACCAATAGGTGTCATCTTCATGCAGATCGAAGACCCACTTCATCGTCATCGTGGTCTGCAACAGATATCCGCCCGTCGTGTGAACAATGCCTTTGGGCTTCCCCGTGGTACCGGACGTGTAAAGCACGAACAGCGGGTGTTCCGAATCCAGCATCTCCGCCGGACACTTCTCGTCGACGCCTTCGTGCAGCTCGTGCCACCACTCGTCGCGGCCGCTTTCCATGGCGACTTCGCTGCCGGTCCGGTTTAACACGATGACATGCTGAACCGAACGACACTCGGTCAGCGCCTCATCGACCACGGGCTTCAGCCGGACTTCCTTACCACGCCGCCAGCCGCCGTCCGCCGTGATGACGACTTGCGCCTCCAGATCCTGAATGCGAGTTTTCAGAGCTTCCGCCGCAAATCCGCCGAACACCACGCTATGAATGATGCCGAGACGAGCGCACGCCAGCAAAGCGATCGGCAGCTCGGGCACCATCGGCATGTAGATCACGGCCCGGTCGCCCGCCTTCAGCCCGCGCGACTTCAGCACATTCGCGAAGCGGCACACCAGCCGGTGCAGTTCCTGGTAGCTGATCATGCGCTGGTCGCCAGGCTCACCCTCCCAGAGGATCGCGACTTTGTTCTTGCGCGCCGTCTCCAGATGCCGGTCCAGGCAGTTGTATGACGCGTTCGTTTTGCCGCCCACAAACCAGCGGACATTCGGCGGCTGCCAGTCGAGTACGCTGCTCCACTTCTGAAACCAGTGAAGTTCGCGTTCGGCGAGCTCGCCCCAGAACTCGCCCGGGTGTGACGCGGCCCGCGCGCAGAGTTCGCGGTACTCTTCGATGCTCTTGACGTTCGCGCGCGCGGCGAATTCCGGCGAGGGCGGATAACTACGGTCTTCCGGCATAGGTCATTCTCGATTCGAATCCAAAAGCGTAACAGATCGATAAAGCGCTTCTGCATCGCGCTCGCTTCGCGCTTCCACGGCGATGCGCAGCAGCGGCTCGGTGTTCGATGCTCTCACATGAATCCAGCCTTCAGGCACGCGGATTTTCAGGCCGTCCATCCGATCGAGCTGCGCGCCGGTGAACTTTTCTTCGAGCATCAGCATGAGGTCCCCTAGCTTGCCATGCGCGAAAACGACGGTCCCGAACCGCCGGTAGTAGCGCGGCAACTCGCCCGCCATTTGCGAAACGGTCTTGCCCGTCGCCGCCATGCGGTCAAGCAAAAGCGCCATTCCGGTGTAGCTGTCGCGGCATAGGTGTACCGCCGGAAAGATGATGCCGCCGTTAGAACCTTCCCCGCCGATCGCCGCGTTGTTTTGCTGCATGGCCTCCACCACGTTGGCCTCGCCCACTTTGGTGCGGATGACTTTGCGGCCATGCTTCGCCGCGATGTCGTCGATCACCGATGACGTCGTTAGATTCACCACCACTTCACCCGGCAGCCGCGTCAGTGCCGCATCCACCGCAAGCGCCAGCACATCGTCGTTGTCGAGCACATGGCCGTTCTCGTCCGCAACGGCCAGCCGGTCGCCGTCCGGATCTTGCGCGAATCCGATCTGGCTGTCCGTCTCCGTAACCAAGCGGGCCAGATCGCCCAGGCTTTCTGGCTTCGGTTCCGCTTCGCGCGGAAAGGGTTGCGTGGGGTCTACTGAGATCGCGTGAAGTGTGCATCCCAGATCCTCACGAAGGAAATGCGGCGTCATCACCGAGCCTGCGCCGTTCACTCCATCCAGCGCCACGCGAAAGGCGCAGTCGCGAATTCGCGCGGCGTCCACATGCCCCAACACGCGATCAAGATGCAGCCGCGGGGCCTGATCGAGCACTTGGCGAACACCGCCGATCTCGGAGTTCGTGGCCTGCTGGAAATCGCTCTGGTGATAGAGATCCAGCAGCTCTTCGCGCTCATATTGATTGAAGAACTGGCCTTGCCCGTTAAAGAGTTTCAGCGCGTTGTATTCCGGCGGATTGTGCGACGCCGTGAGCGAGATGCCCCCCAACGCGCCCGTCGTGCCTACGTAAACCTGCAGAGTGGGAGTCGGCAGCACGCCGACGTCGATCACCTCGCAGCCCGCCGCCAGCAATCCGCACGTTACGGCATGTTGCAGCATGGGCCCGCTCGCGCGCGTGTCGCGCCCCACCACCACCGTGCCGCGCCCCACGTAGGATCCAAACGCCTGGGCGAATGCGCACGCCAGCGAGGGAGTCAGGAATTCCCCCACAACGCCGCGGATTCCCGAAACTCCGATCTTCAAAAGATGCTCGCGCCTCCCCACTACGCGAAGCTCCTGACCGTCTCCAGAAGCTCATTGAACAGCGCTGTGGGTGCATGCTCGCGCGCTTCGCAGATCACGCGGATAATCGGCTCCGTCTGGCTGACGCGCACGTGGAACCATCGGTCGGGCCAATCCACGCGTAAGCCATCGCTGGTGTTCGCGCGGCCTCCGGCGTACTGATCGCGCAGGGCGTTGAGCAGCGCGGGGATGCGCTTGGTAACCAGTGGCACGTGACCTTTCAGAATGTAGTAAGGCGGGTAACTCGTGACGATTTCGGACAACCTCTGCCCGCGCTCCAGCAACATGGAGAGCACCGCCAGCATGGACGCAATTCCGTCATAGACGAACCGGAATGGCGGCAGCATTACGGCTCCGGTGCCTTCTCCGGCAAGGGCAACCTGCTCGGGACGGTGGGCGGCGATGGCATCAATGGCCGCTTGTCTTCCCACCGGTACGCGCAGGATCGTGCCGCCATGCCGCGACGCAATCTCCTCCAGCAGCGCGGTCGTCGAGAGGTTCGTGATCACCAGCTTGCCGGTATGCTTCGGCAAAAAATAGTCCGCAAGCAAAGGCAGGATGAGCTCTTCGGAGATTGCTTCGCCTTCGTGTGTGGCAATGGCGACGCGGTCGGAATCTACGTCGAACAGGAACCCCGCGTCGGCATTCAAAGGCCGCATCAACGGGGCGAGCTGCAGATTCACGGTGTCCCGTGTTGTAGCCGGCTCATGCGCAAACGCGACGCCTTCCAGCTTCTCGTTGATCAAAATGAACTCGAATCCGAACCGTTCATTCAACCGCCGCAGGATCAGCGCCGACGTTCCGTTGCAGCAGTCGACTACTACCCGGAACCGCCGCAATGAGGACAAGTCGAAAACACCCGCCAAAGTGTCGATGTAGGCATCGATAGCGCCGCGCTCTTCCCGCAGCGTTCCGATCGTCCGCCACTCTACCAGATCGAATTTGCGCAAGTGGTAGATATCGAGCAGTTCATTGGCTTCTAGAGTCGAGAGATAGATTCCATCCCGCCCGAGGAACTTAAGCGCATTCCATTCCGCTGAGTTGTGGCTCGCGCCGATGGAGACGCCGCCCGCCGCGCCCGTTCTGCGGATTTCATGTTGGATGACCGGCGTTCCCGCTACGCCGAGATCGATCACCTCATGCCCGCACGCCAGCAGGCCGGCCAAAACGCCTTCGCGGATCATCGTGCTGCTGGCCCGAGGATCGCGCGCGATCATCACCGGGCCGCCGGCTTCGAGAAACGTGCCAAACGCAGTTGAGAAGTCGAGCACATGCTGCGCTGTCAGGCCCGTGCCTACCACCCCGCGGACGCCGACGGGCGAGATCCTGAGCATCCTCATCGTGTTTGCGGTCCGCGGGTCATTGCGCTTATATTGTCCAACATGCGATTCTGCTTCGCTCTGCTGCTGGCTGGATACTGCGTTGCGCAGGTCCCTACCGATTCGGAAATCATCGCGCATCCCGTTTACCCGGACAGCGTGGTTGTGCAGCCGAATGTCTCGTACGCGGATCATCCGGAAACGGTCGTCGACATCATTTCGCCGAAGCAGAAAGCCCACGGCAAGCGCCCCGGCGTGCTCGTGATTCACGGCGGCGGCTGGACAGGTGGAACTAAAGAGGAGCGCGCCATACCCGTCTGTCTGCGCTATGTCGAAAAAGGTTTCGTCTGCGCTAATGTCGAATACCGTTTAGCCAAAGCGGCGCCCGCACCGGCCGCCGTGAACGATGCTCTCGCCGCGGCGCAGTGGTTTGAGAAGAACGCCAAACACTACGGCGTCGATCCGAAACGCATCGTCGTGACCGGCGATTCGGCAGGCGGGCATCTGTCTTTGATGGTCGGAATGACGCCGGCATCCGCGAATCTGGGCCCCGCCACGCCTCCGGCCGCGGTGGTCGATTGGTACGGCATTACCGACGTCGGCGATCAGTTGCACGACGCCAACCTGCGCGACTACGCAACCACATGGGTGCCCGAACAAGCCGGGCGGATGGATTTAGCGTCACGCGTTTCACCCATGACCTACGTGCGCAAAGACCTGCCTCCCATACTTATCATTCACGGTGACGCCGACCCCATCGTGCCCTATGAACACAGCGCGAAACTGACCAAAGCGCTGACCGGCGCCGGAGCCAATGTTCAGTTGGTGACCGTGCCGGGCGGCCAACATGGTTTCCCGAAACCGCGGCTCGATGACCTATTCGAAACCAAAGTCTGGCCGTTTCTGAAGGCCCAAGGCGTACTGCGCTAAACTCCGCTGGCGATTCGCAGATCGGCAATTCGCAGCAACAGCAGCATCGGGTCCGCAGGCGATTCGTCGAATCCGAAATTCTTCTGGTAGTAGCGCTTGGCCTCGTTATGCAATGCGTTCACAACCACCGAGCGCAGGCCGCCGATCTCAGCCGCGCCGAGTATTCGGATGAACGCGTCTTTCATCAGCGCGCGACCTAAACCGCGGCCGGCTTCACGTTGATCGACCGCGAGCCGCGCAATCTTCATCACCGGCACCGGGTAATGCGACGGCATCCGGTCGCGAACCGCCGGGGAGCACTCCTCCAGCGATACGTCGCCGTACACCATGGCGTAATAACCGATCACCTCATCGGCGCGGTGAACCACGTAGGTCTGCGCCGAATCGGCAAGCTGGTTGGCCAGAGCATAGCGTTTCAGCCAATCGTTCAGCGAATGCTCGGCCGATTTGAACTTCTTGACGATGTGGCGCGCGGCGATTTTCTCCACCTCCGAAATATCGCGCAATTGCGTGGTCGTCGTCATGTGGTTCAAGTGCGGCGGATGCGACTTTCTTCTCTTCCACGCTTTCTCATAACCCACCCATTTGACTTCCACACACCCGCCCAGTGTACAATGTCTGTACGGATTCCTCATGCCCACCTTAACCCAGCCCACCCTAACCCCGCCCACCTTTCCCGCAGCTCACCATCGGAGGACGAGCCGTATCAATGTGCGCGCCTCCGAGCAGCAGGAAACATTAATCCGTCAGGGCGCCCAGGCGCGGGGCGAGAGCTTGACCGAATTCATGCTGCGCGCCGCATGCACCGAAGCTGAGCACGCGCTCGCCGACAAACGGCAATTCACACTATCCCCGGAAAACTGGGTCGCGTTTCTGCAAGCACTCGACAAGCCTCCCGTGCTGAAGCCGCAACTCCGCAAGCTGTTTTCCGAGCCGAGCATTCTCGAGCGCGGCTGATTCCTTCGCCTCTCTCTGTTGCCGCACGGCCCTCTGCCCTCCATAATCAGAGTCTGTGCAGACCATCATCGAGCCGTTCCGCATCAAGAGCGTCGAGCCTCTGCGCCAAACCACGCTCCTTGAACGGGAGCGAATTCTACTCGACGCCGGCTTCAATCTCTTCCTGATTCCGGCCCGCGACATTCTCATCGATCTGCTCACCGATTCCGGAACGTCGGCCATGTCCACCGAACAGTGGGCGGCGATGATGCGCGGCGATGAATCCTACGCCGGCGGCGAAAGCTTCTTCCGTCTGCAGCGCGTCGTGCAAGACCTCACCCGATTCCGGCACGTAATTCCGACGCACCAGGGCCGCGCCGCCGAGCGGATTCTGTTCACCATTCTGTGCCGCCCCGGCCATGTGGTTCCGAACAACACGCACTTCGACACCACCCGCGCCAACATCGAGTTCACCGGTGCCCGCGCCGTCGACATCCCACTCCCCGAAGCCGCCGATACGCAGCTCTATTTGGATTTCAAAGGCAACATGGACGTTGCCGCCCTCGAAGACTTGATCCTGCGCGAAGGCGCGAGCAACATCCCGCTGGTCATGGTGACCGTGACCAACAATTCCGGAGGCGGCCAGCCGGTCTCGCTGGACAACATAGCCGCCGTAAAGGCCGTCACCGCAAAGCACGGCATCCCGCTCTATTTAGATGCCTGCCGCTTCGCCGAAAACGCCTGGTTCATTCACGAGCGCGATCCCAAGTGCGCGCATCTGTCCCCCAAGGAAATCGCGCAGCGCATGTTCGCCCTGGCCGATGGCTGCACCTTCTCCGCCAAGAAAGACGCTTTCGCCAATATCGGCGGTTTCCTCTGCACCAATGACGATCGGCTCGCGATCCAGGAAACGAATCTCCTGATCCTGACCGAAGGATTTCCGACCTATGGCGGGCTGGCCGGCCGCGATCTCGAAGCCATCGCCGTCGGGCTCGAAGAAATTCTGCATCCGGATTATCTGCAATACCGCATCACATCGACCGGGTACCTCGGCCGCCACATCGCCGACGCAGGCGTCCCCATTGTGGAGCCGCCCGGAGGTCATGCCATTTATATCGATTGCGCCCGAATGCTCCCGCACATCCCCCGCCAGCAGTTTCCGGCGCAGGCGCTAGCGGTTGAACTCTACCGTCACGCCGGAATCCGCTCGGTCGAAATCGGTTCGGTAATGTTTGGCCAGTCGGCGCGTCACGAACTGCTCCGGCTCGCAATTCCGCGGCGTGTTTATACCCAGAGTCACATCGACTACGTCGTCGAATCCATACTCGAAGTCAATCAAAAACGCGAACACATTCACGGCTTCCAGATCACCGAAGAGCCGCCTTTTCTGCGCCACTTCAGCGCCCGCTTCCGCCCGCTCAGTCCCGTATCCGCATGATCATAGACTGGTTTCCGCTCTGGTTGAGTTTACGGGTCGCGGCGCTCGCGACCGCGCTATCGGTCCTCCTCGGTATCTGGATCGCCTACGTGCTCGCGAACCGGCACTTTCGCGGAAAGGAATTCGTCGACGCATTGGTCACGCTGCCGCTGGTGCTGCCGCCAACCGTCCTCGGTTACTACCTGCTCGTCATGCTGGGCCGCGTAAGTCCGCTCGGCAAAATCTACGAAAGCATCTTCGGCGGGCCGCTCGTGTTCACCTGGCAAGCCGCCGTGATTGCGTCCACCCTGCACGCCGTGCCGCTCCTGGTAAAATCCTCCCGCGCCGCTTTCCAAAGCGTCGACCACAGTCTCGAAAGAGCCGCGCGCACTCTCGGCGCATCGGAGTGGCGCCTGTTCTGGCGAGTGACGCTGCCTCTGTCGCGGCGCTCGGTCGTTGCCGCGACGGTTCTGGCGTTTGCTCGCTCGCTCGGCGATTTCGGCACCACGCTCATGATTGCCGGCGACATCCCAGGCCGCACCCAAACCGCCGCGGTCGCGATATACGACGCGGTGGAGAGCGGCAACACGTTGGTGGCGCGCGTCCTCGTGCTGGTGCTGTCCGTTCTCACCGTCGGCATCGTATATCTGGCGAATCGTTTGGAGCACCGGCAGCCCGCCGTATGATGTTCGCCCGCATCGCCAAGCGTTTCGCCCCCGCGCCCGATTCAGCCGGCTTCACGCTCGATGTCGAATTCGAAGCGCAGCCCGGAGTCACCGTGCTTTTCGGAGCGAGCGGCGCCGGCAAGACCCTGACACTCGACTCCATCGCGGGATTCAGCAAGCCTGACGCGGGCCGCATTCTGCTGGACGATCAGATCTTGTTCGACGCCGCCGCATCCGTCAGTCTGCGCCCGCAGGACCGCCACTGTGGCTATGTGTTTCAGAACTACGCGCTGTTTCCGAACATGACCGTGCGTCAGAATCTGGCATTCGCCGCCGAGCGGCAGCCGCGACTGGAACGTCACCGGCATGTGGCCGAGATGATGGAGCGCTTCCATCTTGTGGAACTGGCCGGCCGCCGTCCCCACGAACTTTCCGGAGGACAGAAGCAGCGCTGTTCCATCGCCCGCGCTCTGATCGGCAGCCCGAAAGTGTTGCTGCTCGATGAGCCCGCGCGCGGGCTCGACGCTTCATTGCGCGCCGAGCTCTACACACTCATCCGCGCCCTCCGCGCCGATTTCCGCATCCCCATCCTGCTGGTCACGCACGATCTTGAGGAGTGCTTCGCGCTCGGCGACGCGCTCCTCATTTACGATTCGGGCCGCATCATCCAAAGCGGTCCGCCGCTCAAAGCGCTCGACCGCCCGGCCAGCCCCGATGTCGCTCGCCTGCTCGGATTCGGCAATGTCTTCGATGCCGAAATCCTGGCGCTCGATCCGGGGCGCAACACCAGCCGCGTCCGCGTGCGCGAGCGGGAATTCTCCGCGACCTACTTCCCCGGCCACCTGCTCGGCGCGCGCATCGTGCTCGGCGTCCGTTCCGGCGATGTCCGCGTCCATTCCCTGCCCGGCGATAATCGCATGCCCGCCAAGCTGAACGGCGTCGTCGAGCAACCGCGCGGCGTCCGGCTCGAATTTGAGGACAGTCTCATTGCCGACGTCTCGCGCTACGATTATCTGCAACAGAGGGACAATCAGGATTGGTATCTGGAGATTCCGCCCGATGCCTTTCGCCTGATTGGTAAAACGTGACTTGCAGATCATGAAGACCTTCGACGAGTACGTCCAGTTAGCCGAGCAGGCTCACGGTCATATCTGCGCCGGGCAGATCCTCGGTCTGCGCATGGCCGTTCATGGAATGGAACTGCTGGGCATCAATGATCCCACGGCCAAGGATCGCAAGCGGCTGGTGACGTTTGTCGAGATCGACCGCTGCGCGACCGATGCGATCCCGGTGGTGACCGGCTGCCGGCTCGGAAAGCGCGCCCTGAAGTTCCGCGACTTCGGCAAGGTAGCCGCTACGTTTTGCGATTTGCAGACGGACCGCGCCGTGCGCATCGCCGCGCTCGAATCGTCCAAACAACGCGCGCGCGAATTGTTTCCCGAGATCGCCGAAAAAAACCAGCAGCAGATGCGCGCGTATCGCGAGATGCCGGTAAGCGAACTGTTCGGCGTGCAGTGGGTGAGCGTTGTCATGCGCCCCGAAGAGTTTCCCGGCTACAAAGGCGCGCGCGTCGCGTGCGGGCAGTGCGGCGAGGGCATCAACTTCGAGCGCCAGGTGGAGCGAAACGGCCAGGTGCTTTGCAAAGCCTGCGCCGGCGAGCGTTACTACACCGTGCTCTGAGTTGCAGGTGACACGTTACTACATAACGGATCGCCGGAGTGCGGGAGGCATCGAGGCCTTACTCGGATTCGTCGCCGATACCCTGCGGCACGGCGTCGAGCGGATTCAGATTCGCGAGAAGGACCTGAGCGCGCGCGAGCTGGTGGCCCTGACCGATCGTGTGCTGCAACTGCCGAATCCGCACGGCACCCGTGTCCTGGTGAACACGCGGATCGATGTCGCGCTGGCCTGCGGTGCGCATGGCGTCCACTTGCCGTCGCACGCGATCGCACCCGCGCGCGTCAAATCCATCGCGCCGCGCCTGGAAGTGGCGGTGTCGTGCCACTCCATAGAAGAAGTGATCCGCGCCGAAGCGGAAGGCGCCGGCTTCGTCGTATTAGGTCCCATCTTCGCGACGCCCTCCAAAGCCGCATTCGGCCCGCCGCTGGGCCTCGAAACTCTAGCCCATGCGGCGCGGTCAGTCCGGATTCCCGTGCTCGCGCTCGGCGGAATTCAGCCTGACCGCATCGCGCCCTGCCTCGAAGCCGGGGCGTCTGGCATCGCCGGAATCACGCTGTTCCAGACCGGAAACTGAGCGGGTTTCGCTATACTCAGACCAATGGGCGCGTAGCTCAGTTGGATAGAGCATTAGCCTTCTAAGCTAAGGGTCGCAGGTTCGAGTCCTGCCGCGCCTACCACGTAACCCATTTATAATCAATTGATTACGGAACATTGAGTGACGCCGCTAACGTCTTGTGAATCGGTACCTGTGCCCCGAATTGGGCCTACCCTTTCGGTGAAAGCTGCGTAAAGGATCGTCACCCTATCTCCCAATCGAGATAGATACGTCACCCCACAATCCGCCAACTTGGTCTAGCTTCCGCTATCGGTCGTCCCGCACCGCGAAATCGATGTGATGTCCAAATTACTTGACATTCGAAAGGTAGAAGATTATGATCGCTATGTCCTATATTTTTGACACGGTGTCTTTTAATTTAGACAGACATCGTAGGAGGAAAGAATGCACATGTCGTTTCACGAGAAGAGTCTGTGGCTGCTGTTTGTGAGCCTGATTGGAATCTTCGGGTCCTACTTTGCAGTTGTCATTCCGGCGAAAACTGTTGATGTCATGCCGTGGCATATCGGGTTTTTCGTGGCTCTGGTTGTGCTCCTGGTGGTAATCGAGATCTTGGGCTCGATTATGGTCGCGATCATAAGCAAGCTGTCCGGATCGATGGATGGGCGTCACGATACGGACGAGAGGGACAAGCTCATCGGGTTAAAGAGCACTCGAAATGGTTCGTACGTGCTTGCGACGGGAGTGTTCCTGTCGCTCTCGACGGTGCTGTTTACAAAGGGCAACTTCGCCTTCACGCACCTGCTACTCGGGTTCTGGGTGCTGGCGCAACTGGTGGAAATCGGGTCGCAGCTCTTTCTGTATCGCAGGAGCGCGTGAAATGGGGAAGGGTGCGGGTCTGATCACGAACGGCATCCGCGCACTTCGGTTCCATCACTCTGAAATGACGCAGCAGGAGTTGGCGGACCGGGTCGGGGTGACGCGGCAGACGGTAAACGCGATTGAGGGCAACAAGTACTCTCCGTCGCTGGATGTCGCGTTCCGGATAGCGCGGGTTTTCGACGTTCCGCTCGACCAAGTCTTCCAGTACCGCGGCGAAGTGTGACCCGCCAGGCGCGAGACGGGATTCCCGCCAATGTTCCGGAAACTCGGCGTGAACCGCGTCGAGGCGGAGGCTAAGCTAAGGGTCGCAGGTTCGAGTCCTGCGCTCTTCCTCTCTTTCTGATCCTGCGGAGTGAATCCACCCCACCCCCATTGGTTCTTCAATTCATCGAAGTTGTTCTCCGAATCCGCGCGGTCCCGGTAATGCTGCGCAATGCTCAGCACCTCGTCCTTCAGCGAGGTCACCAGCACTGCGTATTCGTAC
>JBBROU010000088.1:0-21709 GCA_038229055.1 Bryobacterales bacterium
AAAGTTGACGCGCACTCCGGGGAGGGGATATAGTTTGTAACTTGCAGCAATGGGCCAGCATTCCTTCTTTCGCGGGCGGGATTCGTTGAAGGCAAAGAATTTACTTGACACTGAGCCGGGTATTACGGTATCTATGTTTTTGCTGCATCGGTATTGGCGGGCAATTTTCGTTTCAAAGTCGGCGAGCCAAAAAGGTTGTTACTAGATAAAAATGAGCTTGCAGGCCGCGGTTAGCACGTCCCGGATTGTCCACTTGAGGAAATCCGGCAAGTCTGGATCTCCGCCCGACACGGAGAAAATTCCTCAAGTAGTAAAAGTATTTGGTTGTAGTTGAGGCTCAGGTTGACCAAGCACTTCGACCGATTCAAATTTTGAAAACTTTCAAGGAGAAAGAAATGGCAGATTTTAGAAAAAAGATGTTAGTGCTCGCCAGCTTAGCCGTAATCGGCGCAGCCTCGGCCAGCGCGCAGAATTTTAGTTGCAACGCAGCTCCAGCCAACCCGCTGCAGATGCGTGCGGAAGGCATCACGGAGCCCGCGGGCGACGTACTCCTCACCTGCACCGGCAACACCCCGGGGCTGAATTTTATCAACTTGACCGTTACGCTCAACACCGCCATCACTAGCCGTCTTCAGGCCAGTGGCTTGAGTGAGGCGGCAGTTCTGGTAAATGAACCGCAACCGGGCCTCCAGTATACTGCCAACAATGCGGCGACGATCCCTCCCCAAGTGCAGAATGTGTTCTACGGCAGCCAAACTGCCGTCAATCAAGTTACGTTCCTGGCACTCCCTACTACACTGGGTCCGGGGAACGTGGCAATCTACCGTATCACCAACATCCGAGCGAATGCCAGTGCTTTGGGCGTGGCCCCGGGTGGCGCACTTCCCAATAACGTGATTGAGAACGTTTCGTCCTCAACAGGGTTTTTGATCATCAACCCGTCGCAGACCGTTGGCGCGGTATTGCGCGGTCTCAATGCTTCGACAGTTACTGGCGCGGCGAACTTCCTGCAATGCGTTGGCTCGACGTCAGCCTCGGCCTTCACGGTGAATGTTTCCGAAGGTTTCGCGACTGCTTTCAAAGATCGTGAGATTCCCGGTCATCAGAACACCCCCGGCGATGTTCGTAACACAGAGTCGATGTTCGAGGTAGGCGTTCCGGCCTTCACCACCGCCGCCAGCCCGATTGGCCAGGTTGGCGCAGCCGATACCGCTACCCGCTTCCAGATCGTGCTGACCAATATCCAGAATGGTGTCACGATTGCACCACCCACCTCAGCTCCGTCTCCAAATGGCGCGATAGCCAACTTAATCAGCTACGCCGGCGGAGTTGCGATCTACGAGATCGCCAGCGCGCAGCCGTTCTCGCTGGACTCGTTTGCTATCACTTTTCCCGTCAGTTATACCGCTAGCCCCAGCACCAACAGCCCGGGCCTGGGTGGTATGAACGTCGCAGTTAGCTTCAACCCGACCAGCACCATCACGGTCGCTTCGCCTGCCACGGTGCCGATCCCGCGCTTCGTTGACACGTCTTCGCCGCTCACTGGCTTCACGGTCACCGCTTGCTCGACGACCCTGCTCTTCCCGTTCGTCAGCAACATCGCTGGCTTCGACACGGGTATCGCAATCTCGAACACCTCGACCGATCCGTTCGGTGCCCTCGGCGCGCTGCCTCAGTCCGGCACATGCATGCTGACCTTCTACGGTTCCGGCGCTCCGGCCTCACCGTTCACTACGGCTGCGGCGGTCGCTTCTGGTACCGCCTACACCACGCTCGCTTCGACCGTTGCTCCTGGATTCCAGGGTTACATGTTCGCGCAGTGTGCCTTCCAGTACGGTCACGGCTTCGCGTTCATCACCGATGGATTCGGTGGCCCGGGTCGCGGTCTCTCACAGGGCTATCTCGCTCTCGTGATTCCCGATCCAACGCAGATCGCCCGCACGCCCGTTCCTGGCAGTGCACATACGGGTCCTTCTCTTCCTGGCGAAGCACTGTTCCAGTAGTCTGCTGTATCTCTAAAAAGGGGGGAGCTTCGGCTCCCCCTTTTTTTTGCTTGCTGATAGAATAAGGCGTCCGCGTCCAAGCTAGCTTCAGATCCCCGTGCCCAAAGGATGAAAAACTAATGGAATTCACTCTCTTTTCGAAGAAATCTTTGGCGCTTAGTGCGCTCCTTATAATTTCGAGCGGCGTCGGCGCGGCGCAGACGGTTTCGATTGTTTCCGGTAACGGACAGCTGGTAAGGAGTAATTTCCAGTCGAACGTTCCGCTCACCGTGCTGGTTCGCGACGCACAAGGCAATCCGCTCCCCAATACGACCGTTCACTTCACGATCTCCGGCCCAGGGACGTTGTTAAACTCCAATCCGGTGACAGACTCGAGCGGCCAGGCGTCGGCGCTGGTTGTCGGCGCATCGTTCTTCGGCACTACTACGGCTTTTCTTACATCGACCGTCACCGCAACGGTGGGAACTTCCTCTACGATGTTTGCTTTCACAAGCTTCGGTGTGGACACGTTCAACTCGCCGCTAGTTCAAGTGATCGTGGAGAACCCGACTATAAGCCAACCTCTCCCACCTGGAGTCACCGGTGCCGCCGGTACCAGCCTTGTCAAAGTTCACGTCCAGACAATTGACAGCGCGCAGTTCGGCGGCGTGCCGAACGTGGGCGTGAGCATCTCGGCCGGTATCTTCGGGCCGACCATCGCCTGTCAGGGAGGAACGGTCTTTACCGACGCCACCGGCGAGGCTACCTGCACTCCTGTCTTCGGATTGCTCCCGGGCACGAGCACACTCACCGTTCACGTCGGTAACTACCTCGATTTCCCCAACTTCCCCTTCAGCGTCGTTCTCGGCCAACCGGGTCTCATCAAAATCACCAGCGGCAACAATCAAACGGGTAGTCCCGGAAGCGCGCTTCCCCTGCCCATCGTCGCCACCGTAACCGACGCCAGCGGCAACCCGCTCTCCAACATCCCGGTCGTTTTCGAAGCCGTAAATCCCGGAACTGCCACCTTCACCAACATCCAGGCAACCTCCGACGCCAGTGGAAGAGTCTCGGCGAATGTCGTTCTCGGAAGCACATCCGGCTCCATTCAAGTCCGCGTCCGCGAAACACAGAATAGCAGCGTGGCCGCCATCTTCACGCTTAGTTCCAGCTTCGCCGTGGGCGGAATCGCCAAAATCTCCGGCGACAATCAGACCGTCTTGGTCAATACGAACTTCGCCAACCCGCTCATCGTCCAGGTCAACGACGTCAACGGCCATCCGATCCCCGGAACTACAGTTCAATTCGCGCTCACCTCAGGCAGTGCGACGTTGTCGAACATTTCAGCGGTAACAAACGCTTCCGGCCAGGCTTCCATCAACGTCGCCGGTGGCGCTCATGCGGGCCCAGCCGTCATTACGGCAACAGCCGGCTCGCAAACGCTCACCTTTTCGCTTACCGTCACTCAGACCGGTCCAGTCATCACTTCCTCGAGCTTCTTTAACGGAGCCGGTTTCCAGCGGGGCGGCCTCGCTCCCGGCGCCATCGTTACCATTGTCGGCGCGGGCATCGCTCCCACGCTGCAAGGCTCCATCGTGTCGACCAACGAGATCGGCCTGCTTCCCGGCTCCCTCGACGGAGTTTCGGTCAGCGTCAACAGCATCCAAGCACCCATCTACAACGTATCGAACGTGAACGGGCAGCAGTCGGTAACCGTTCAGATTCCCTTCGAAACGGCGCCCGGTATGCAGCCGGTTACCGTGACCGTGAACGGCGCGTCAACCACGCTTGTCGTGAGCGTGCTCCCCGCCAGCCCCGGCATCTTCGAGTACGTTCAGTCGGACAACGTCAAGCGCGGAATCCTGCTGCATGCGGACGGCACCTTGGTGACGCCCGAGAACCCGGCGACGCATGGCGAAACGCTGCGCATGTTCGCCTCCGGACTCGGCCAGACCTCGCCGCCGATGCAGACCAACCAGTTCTCCCCGCTCGGTATCGATCCAACGGTTGTCGCTCCGGTGGTCGTCGGCGTCGCCAACCGCGGCGTCCCGGTGATCAACAGCATCTACGCGCGAAACCTGCTGGGAGTCTATGAGGTGCAGTTCCTGATTCCCAACGACATCCCGTCCGGCTCCAGCATTCCACTTGCGCTCGCCGTTCGCGGCAGCGACGGAAATCTGGTATTCGCTAACCCGTCGTTGATTGTCGTCAGGTAAGCCGATTGTAATCAGGTAAGCCAGGCTTACTCGAACTTCACGTGTACGTCGATCAGTTGATTCGACGGCATCACGCGCAGACGGATCACACCCGATTGATAGGCGTCGGCGGCCTTGGCACGAATCGTCACGGTCGCCTTCTGCCCTGCCTCTAGCTCCTCCGGCTCTACCTTAAGATCGAGCAGCTTGTAGTGGCCCCGTTCGGGCTTCACCGTGATCGGCCCGGGCATATCGTTCAGAACCGTAACCTGGCCGCTTGCGCCCGCCTTCGGGCTCAGGCGAATCAGCGAGGGTTCAGCTTTCACTTTGCTCTGAACTTTTTCAACCGTCGGTGCTTGTGCGAATCCGGTTGCGGGATCGGTCGCCTCTCCCGATGTTTTCCCGCCCGCCGTGCCGAATGGTGTCACGCGCACGCCATCCCGGTTGATATACCAGCACCACTTTCCGTTTTCCACTTTCCAGTAGCTCGGAAACGGCACGTCCATCGGTCCGTTTCCGAAGCCCATGATGCCGATCACCATCTTTCCGATAATCGTGGCCTTGGCCTTCTTGAAGTCGTCGCCATAGGAAATTTCGGAGATGCGGAAGCTCTTCAAATCCGGCTTATTCGCCGCGTAAAATCCGTCCTTCGATTCTTCCGCGACCAGATTCTCGGCAAGGCGAAATTTCCCGTCCGCGTGGGCTTGGTAAAACTGCGTGATGCGCGCGCGCAACGCGTCTTCCACATCGGGAGGAGCTTTCTGAAACAGATCCTGCGAGAAGGCGGGAATAGCCAGCAACAGTAGCACCAATATGAGGAACGACAACAGCAACGAGGGGCGGATCACCCCTCTATTTTAAGCCTTGCGGTACTGAATCACCGGAATTAACGAGTTCTTAACCGCCGATGGATCGCTGGCGCGGGGCCGCGCCGACAGCTCGCGATTCAGCGTCAGCACGAAGTCCTCGATCTGCTCGTGCATCTCGGCCATCTTCTCGCGCATGTTCAGGATGATCTCGACCCCCGCCAGATTCACCCCTAAATCGCGCGTCAGGTGCAGAATCACTTCCAGTCGCTCGACGTCTTCATCCGTATAGAGCCGCGTGTTGCCCTCGCTACGTGAAGGCTTCAGCAGCCCTTCGCGCTCGTACAGGCGGAGCGTCTGCGGATGAATGCCGTACTGCTCCGCCACCGACGAAATCATATAGGCGGCCTTGGCTTTGCGTCTCATGCTCTACACTTTCTCCCACAGCTCGGCCCGAGGATCGTTTGGATGCAACTGCGCCAGCTCGCGGAGAATTTCCTTGGTGCGCTCGTCCTCCACCTTGGGCGCCTGGATCGCCACCTCGACGATCTGATCCGCGCGCAGATTCTTGCGCGCGTTGAAAACGCCCTTCTCGCGAAGCCGGAACTTCTGTCCGTTCTGAGTCCCCTGCGGGATTTTCAGCAGTGTTCGGCCGTCGATCGTAGGAACCTCGATCTTGGCCCCCAGCCCCGCTTCGGTGACCGTAATCGGCACTTTTATGCGGATGTTGTCGCCATCGCGTTCGAAAAATGGATGCGGTTCCACCCGGACGGTGATGTAAAGGTCCCCCGCCGGCGCTCCCTGCGTTCCGGCATTCCCCTTGCCCTGAACGCGCAGCCGTGAGCCGGTCTGCGCCCCCGCGGGAATGCGGATCTCCACCGGTTCGGTGCGCGCAATGCGGCCGTCCCCATGGCACGTCGGGCAAGCGTTGCGCAGCCGCCCTTTTCCGTTGCAGCGCGGGCACGTCAAATTGAACTTCATCGCGCCAGCCATCTGCGACACGTTGCCGGTGCCATTGCACTGCGGGCAGGTCACCGAGCCCCCGGTGCTGGACGATCCCGTTCCGGAGCAGGTGCCGCACACTTCGTGCCGCGTCACTTCGATCTTGGCTTGAGTGCCGCGAATCGCCTGCCAGAAATCGATATTCAGCGCGTACTCAAGGTCCGTTCCCTTTTCGGGCGGCCTCTCTTCGGCCTCTTCACTGTCGCCGCGGAAGAATTGCGAAAAAATATCCCGGAATGCCCCGCCGGATTCGCCCCGCGCGCTGCGCGGATCGCCGGTATGCTGCTTCGTATATTCAGAAAAATCGAACCCGCCGAATCCCATATTCGGCTGCGTGCGGCCCTGGCCCCCACCGGCTCCGCCTCCCGCGCTGCTGTGCGGCTGATAGCCGTTCTCGGAGTAGAACCCCACTTCGTCGTACATCTTCCGCTTTTTGGGATCGCTCAGAATGTCGTAAGCTTCCTGCACATTCTTGAAGCGGTCTTCGGCGGCCTTGTCCCCCGGATTCACGTCCGGATGATATTTCCGGGCCAGCTTCCGATACGACTTCTTGATTTCGTCCGCCGAGGCCGTCTTCGACTGCTTCAAAGTCTCGTAATAGTCGTGTTTCGGATTCGCCATAATCTGCCAAAAGAATGGACCGGCGTCCAGAGCGGAATTCCCGCCCTGGCCGCCGGCCCGAACTGCGCCTCTTACTTTTTGTCGTCTACGTCAACGAACTCGGCGTCCACCACATCGTCCTTCGGCTTGTCGCCGTTAGCCGATCCGGCAGCGCCTGATCCAGCGGCACCGGCGGGCCCGGCACCCGGGGCTGAACCATCGCCGCCCGGCTGCTGCGAGCTCTTGTACATGGCCTCGGCCAGCTTGTGGCTTGCCGCGGTCAGCTTGTCGGTCGCCGCATTCAGCTTATCGGGATCGTTCTCCGCCATCGCCTTCTTCGTTTCTTCGATCGCCGCCTCGATGTTCTTCACTTCGTCGGCGCTGATCTTCTCACGATGCTCTTTCAGCGTCTTCTCCACGTTGTAGACCATCGCGTCGGCCCGGTTGCGGGCTTCAATCTGGTCTTTCTGCTTGCGGTCGTCGGCGGCATGCGCCTCGGCGTCCTTGGCCATCTTCTCGACTTCGTCCTTCGCCAGACCCGACGAAGAAGTGATCGTGATTTTCTGTTCGTTGTTGGTGGCCCGGTCCTTGGCGGTCACGTTTAAAATTCCGTTCGCGTCGATGTCGAAAGTTACCTCGACCTGCGGAATTCCTCGCGGAGCCGACGGCAGCCCAATGAGCTGGAATACGCCCAGCATCCGGTTGTCCCGCGCCATCGCGCGCTCGCCCTGATACACCTTGATTTCGACCGAGGTCTGGTTGTCCGCCGCCGTCGAGAACGTCTCGCTCTTGCGCGTCGGAATCGTCGTATTGCGCTCGATCAGCTTGGTGAATACTCCGCCCAGCGTTTCGATCCCGAGCGAGAGCGGCGTCACGTCCAGCAGCAGAACGTCCTTCACTTCGCCGCCGAGCACGCCGCCCTGCACCGCCGCGCCCACCGCAACCACTTCGTCGGGGTTCACGGTCCGGTTCGGGTCCTTGCCGAACAAGTCCTTCACCATCTGCTGGATCTTCGGGATGCGGGTCGAACCGCCCACCAGCACCACTTCGTCGATATTCTGCGGCGTCACGTTGGCGTCCGCCATCGCCTGTTTGCAAGGCCCGATCGAGCGCTGGAAAATGTCGTCGCACATCTGCTCGAACCGCGCACGCGTCAGCTTCAGCATCAGGTGCTTCGGCCCGGTCGCGTCGGCCGTGATGAACGGAAGATTGATCTCCGTCTCAAGCAGCGTCGAAAGCTCCATCTTGGCCTTCTCCGCCGATTCCTTCAGCCGCTGCAGCGCCATCTGATCCTTGGAAAGGTCGATGCCCTGCTCCTTCTTGAACTCGCTGATAATCCAGTCGATAATGCGCTGGTCGATGTTGTCGCCGCCCAGGTGCGTGTCCCCGTTGGTCGATTTCACCTCAACCACGCCGTCGCCCACTTCGAGGATCGAGATATCGAACGTGCCGCCGCCGAAGTCGTACACCGCGATGGTTTCATTCTTCTTCTTATCGAGACCGTAGGCCAGCGCCGCCGCCGTGGGCTCGTTGATGATGCGCAGCACCTCAAGGCCGGCGATCTTGCCCGCGTCCTTGGTGGCCTGCCGTTGCGCGTCGTTGAAGTACGCCGGAACCGTGATTACGGCCTGCGTCACTTTCTCCCCAATATACGCCTCGGCGGCTTCCTTCAATTTCGTCAGAATCATCGCCGAGATCTCCGGCGGTGAATACTTCTTCCCGTTGATCATCACGCGAACGTCGCCGCTGTCGCCGGGAACTACTTTGTATGGAACCATCTTCAACTCTTCGCTGATTTCGTCCGGGCGCCGTCCCATAAAGCGCTTGATGGAGAAAATTGTGTTTTCCGGGTTCGTAATGGACTGCCGTTTGGCCACCTGCCCAACCAGCCGTTCGCCGGTCTTGGTGAATCCAACCACCGAAGGGGTGGTTCGGGTGCCTTCCTGATTAGTAATTACGGTCGGCTGCCCGCCTTCCATTACGGACACGCAGGAATTCGTCGTGCCGAGATCGATACCAATAATTTTGCCCATGAGTGAGTAACTTTCCTTCCTGTACGCTGCTGCCTCAGCAGCTCGCCTTAGCTCAACTCCAGTATGAAATATTAGTGTGTTGTTGTCAAGTATCAAACCGATTCGGCATAAACAAACTTGACGGCGGACGAGTGAGCAGCCGAGAGACCGCGCCACGGGACAAAGCAACGCGCGTAGAGAACGTCGTTTTGTCCTGCACAATCGAATTTGAGTTACTTGCTTGCCAGTCTGGGCTCACTGATGAGGGCCGTTCGGTTCTGGTGGCTTGTTTTTTGCGCCGGGGCGCTGGCTCTCTGCTGCCCTTCGCATGTCGTCAACGTCCGCGAGGTCGCGCGGGCGTCCTGACGCCAGCTTGGATGCTATGAGGTCATCGGCGGATATGAAATTCGCTTTCAGCCCCGTGGCCGTATCAATCATGGTTTCAATGCGCCGTTCCCATGCCGCGTCAAAGTCGACGCCAGGAATGGAAACGAGGAGATCGAAGCCTCTCGGCTCGCGTCCAAAGCGGAAAAAAACATTCGGGTCCGTGAAATCTCCCGGGTGGATGTCCTGCATCGGTGCGCCGAATTCTGCGAGCGCCGCATATGTGGCCTCCGCGTTTTCAGGGTCCCCCTTAATGAAAAGGTCCATGTCCTTCGTAAAGCGCGGCTGCGAGTGATAGATCACCGCGAGGCCGCCCACAACAAGGTACTTAACGCCATGGGACTGGAAGGCGGACAAAAGGTCGTTGTAGTCTTGGTGCATCAGGCTCGATCTCCCACCCTTTGAGCGCATACGCGGTCTCGATCATTTCATCAACCGCGTCCAGCCGTTCATGCGCGGGCCGACTTTGCCAATAGCGATACTCGTCCGCCTTGATCTCATCGAAGTCGGTGTATTTGCGTATGGTAATTGGATTGTCGTTCATGGCGTTCTGTTTTTAGCATAAAGGGCAGGGCAGGGGCAATGCTCAAAGCCGCGTGGTTAAACGGTTTTTGACTGGTTCCGCATTCTCGAAATGGACCCTTTCTGGAACACGCTAATGCTGCACACCCTTGACCACGTCACAGCGGTTTCCCTTGCCGGTGTGTTCAAGATGGGTAAATGCTGCAACTCGGCGAAGCATGGGTAACAGTCGGCAGCTTTGAGGAATGTTCTTGCTTGCCGCTATCGTTTGGCGCACGTGGCATTTGAAAATGGCCGAATAAAAATCCTGATCGAGACACAATCAGGGAAGGGGCGAAAAGGACCCTTCGTCTTCCGAGAGCCCCGCCAGTTGGCTCGGGCGAGTCATCATAGCGCGTTTGGCCGTCAGGTCGATTGGCGCCTCTTTCCCGCCCCCTGCCGTTTTCCCCCCTTTTCGCCGCCCATGTTACGATTTCATCGATGAGTGCCAGAACCGTCTTCCAAGTCCTCGAAGACACTGCCCGTAAACTCGGTGACCGTATGGCGCTGCAGCAGCCTTACACCGAGAACGGCATCCGGAAGTACAAAATCTGGACCTGGAATGAGTACAAAGACGCTGTCGAGGAAATCGCCGCGGGCCTCCGTTCTCTGGGCCTCCGCCGGGGCGATATCGTGGCGCTCAACTCCGAAACACGCGCCGAATTCTACCTGGCCGACCTCGGGGTAATGGCGAACGGCTCGGTCGCCGCCGCGCTCTATCCCAGCTATCCCACGCATGAGCTACTCAAAACCATTACCGCCTGCGACGCCCGCGCTTTGTTCGTCGAAAACGAAAAGATTCTGCTTCAGCTCCGGGGCGCTCCGGTGGATCACTTCATTCTGCTTACCGGCCAGGCCGATGGGGCTCTCTCCCTGGATGATCTCCGTGCCAGAGGCAGGGAAGCGATGGAGCGGGATCCGGCCCTGCTTCGGCGCATCCACGCCGAGGTCGATCCGGCCGATTTCGCCGTCCTCTATCTCACTTCCGGCGCGACCGGCGAGCCCAAGATGGTGATGGTCACGCACTCCGCCCTGGTGTCCAATATCGAAATGGGTCCGCACGCCCTGCCGTTGACTCCCGACGACATCACCGTCGCTTTTCTGCCGTCGGCGCATATCGCCCAGCGCATCGTCTGTGAGCTCTTGCCCATCCTGAGCGGGATGCCCGTTTCCTTCGCCGAGAGTCTGCTGAAGATGCCGCAAGACATCAAAACCGTACGGCCCACGATGTTCTTGGCCCCGCCGCGGCTCTGGGAGCGCATCTACTCAACCATCTGCACCGAAGTCCGCAAGCGGCCGGCACCCGCCCGGAAGCTCTTCTATGCCGGGCTGGGGCTGGGATTGGCAGCCGCCAAGTATCGACGACTCGGCAAGCCGGTTCCCGCTCGCATTGGGGTACCTCTCAAGATCGCCGATAAGCTCATCTTTTCTAAAGTGAGAGCGCGTTTCGGAGGGCGGCTCGCAGTCGCTGTATCCGGCGCGGCGCCCCTGAGCGCGGAGCTCGCAGAGTTCTACGAAGCCGTCGGCATGCCGCTGATCGAGGGCTACGGCCTGACCGAGGGCGGCGTCACGGCGTTCAACCCGATCGCCCGCGCTAAACCCGGGTCCATCGGCAAGCTGCTCCCCGGCGTACAGATGCGCATTGCCGACGACGGCGAGCTGTTGCTGCGCACCCCAGGGCTGTTCTCCCATTACTACAAAGATCCCGAAGCCACCGAAGCCGTCAAGCGCGACGGCTGGCTGCACACCGGCGACGTGGCGCACGCCGATTCCGAAGGATATCTGTTCATCACCGGACGCAAGAAGGAGCTCATCGTTTCCTCGTCCGGCAAAAAGATCTTTCCTTCAAGAGTCGAGAACCTGTTCAAATTCGAACCGCTCATCAGCCAGGTGCTTCTAGTGGGCGATCGGCTCCCTTACCTGACGGCGCTGTTCACCATCAACTCCAATATCGCCGAGACGCTCCCCGGGGCCGAGGCGTTGGCCGGCAAAGCCTATTCCGAAATCGCCGCGGCCCCGCCGGTTCACGCCGAAGTCCAGAAGCTGGTGACGCGCATCAACAAGCAGCTCGCACCTTTTGAGCAGGTACGTAAGTTCCGCATCCTCGACCGGGACTTTTGCATCGAAAAAGGGGAGTTAACAGCCACGATGAAGGTTCGGCGGCAGCACGTTCTGCAGAACTTTCAACGCGATATCGAGCTGTTGTACGCGGGCCGGGAATAGCCCTAACCGCGTTTGTTTCTAGCGTCTGGATGTGCTATAAATTGGTTTCTCCAGACATTCTTTTTATGGCCTACGTAATAGCGGAACCCTGTATCGGTGTGAAGGACACGGCGTGCGTCGATGCATGCCCGGTAGACTGCATCCACCCCAAAAAAGACGAAGCGAAGTTCAATGAGGTCGAAATGATTTATATCGACCCCGTGGAGTGCATCGACTGCGGTGCGTGCGTTCCGGTTTGCCCGGTCTCGGCTATTTTCGCCCTGGACGATCTCCCCGAGAAATGGGCGCATTTCACGCCCATGAACGCGGAATTCTACGCTCCGAAGGTTTGAGTCACGCCGCTTTGTCCCGAGTTTAGCCGCGCCGTTCTAACAACTTAACCTCTTCACGCCCTTTTGCGATGGAATCCTTGCCGCTACCATGCGGTTGAGGAGATCGCATGACTCTAACGTCCTTGGGGCGGGTGAACGTGGTGACGCCCGGAACGCCGGTTCGTCTCACCGGCAACACGAGCATTCTAGCTTCAAAGCTTTACTTCCAGGTGGTTCCCGGCCTGACGGGCAAGGGTTATATCGGAGGGTCCACCATGGTCAAAACTACACTGAGCGGCGTTGCGCGCATTCTCTGGCCCAATGCCAGCGGCGGAATTTCGGATCAGTTCTTTCTCGAATCCTCGAGCGGCAACGACTCGCTCGTGCTCTCCGAGTACTACATCGATATGGATGTCGCCGGCGAAGGCCTGCTCGTCAGTTATTGGGTAGAATAAATTCTAGCGGACCGGAACCACCTGCGGAGGCCGGTACGACGCATAAGTCACGTCGGTCTCCCACACCTTTACCTCGCTGACTTCCACCGCGTTTTCCTGCTGCAAGCCGCCGCTGATCTGGTCATAGAAGTACTTCGCAATGTTCTCCGCCGAGGGGTTCAGCAAGTCGAACGGCGGCAGATCGTTAATGAATTGGTGGTCGAGATAATCCACCACCTTTCCGATCAATTGCTTGACATCCTTGAAATCGACCAGCAAGCCGATCGCGTTCAACTCCGGGCCTTGGATCTTTACCTCAACGCGATAATTATGCCCGTGAACGTTCTCGCACTTACCGCGATATTGGCGCAGCGCGTGGGCCGAAGCGAATGTATCCTGCACTGAAACTTCAAACATCGAAAAACTTCTCCACTTCGCTAAAATTTGTCGTGAATCCGTAATCCGGCAGGCTGTCGAAGAACACCTGCCCGTAGGCTTGTTTCGTAATCCGGCTATCCAGCAGCGCCAGCACTCCGCGGTCCGAGCGGCTGCGAATCAGGCGCCCAAATCCCTGCTTCAGCGCAATGGCCGCCTGCGGAATCTGGTAATCGTAGAAAGGGCTCCCGCCGGTGTCTTTCACATTGCGCATCCGAGCCTCCACTACCGGGTCGCTGGGCACGGCGAACGGCAGCTTATCAATAATAACGCAGCTCAATTGGTCGCCCGGAACGTCGACGCCCTGCCAGAAGGACGAGGTCCCGAACAGAACACAGTTCGGCGTGCGGCGGAACTCCTCCAGCAGCGCATTGCGCGGACCGGTTCCCTGCATCAGCGTCGGGAACTCCACCGACAGCGAAACGCGATCGTACACCATCCGCATCTGCTGATAGCTGGTGAAGAGGACGAAAGCGCGGCCTCGGCTGGCTTCCAGCAGGCGGACAATCTCCTCGCCCGCGGCCTTCGTAAATGCCGGGTCCCGAACATCGGGAAGATGCTGCGGCACATATAGAAGCGCCTGCGTCTGATAATCGAAATGGCCGGCAACAATCAGCGTGCGCGCATTCTCCATGCCCAGCCGCTTCTGGACATAGCCGAAGCTCCCCGCCACGGCCATGGTGGCCGAGGTGAGCACCACCGTATCGATCTTGTCGAACATACGCCCGGATAGGATTGTCGAAACGTCGATCGGCGTCGCCTGCACGAATACTCCCCGTCCGCGCCGTTCGGTCCAGTGCACATACGCCGCGTCGTCCTCCTCCATCACGAACCTCAAAGACTCGCGCAATTCCAGCGTCCGGCGATGCAGCGGAATGATCTCGTCCGGCGCGTCTTTCACCATCTTTAAATACGACGCCGCCAGCTCCAGCGATGCCAGCACGTCGGTATACGCTTCCAGATGGGCATCGATAAAAGCCTGCCTTTGCGGGAAAGCGGCACGCCCTTCCGGCGCGCCGATCTTGCCGAAGAAATTGCCCGCGAGCTCTTCCATCCGTTCTAAAACGCGATCGAGCTCAAGCGACCCGAACTTCTTGGCGCGCGACACGCCAGCGATGTCGCGCCTCAGATCCTGAAATCGATACGTGCTGACTTGCACGCCGAAATATTGGCCGGCAACGTCCTCAATCTCGTGCGCTTCGTCGAGCACCACCGCGTGATATTCCGGAAGAATGCCCATGAATTCATCGCTCTTCAGTCCCAGATCCGCGAAAAACAGATGGTGATTCACGATCACGATGTCGCTTGCCGCCGCGCGCTGGTGCATCTGCGTCACGAAGCAGCGTTCGAACTGCGCGCACTTCTGACCCGAGCACAGTTCCCGCCGCGCGTCGACCTTCGCCCATGCCGAGCTGTGTTCGGGAAGCGTTTTGATCTCCGCCCGGTCGCCGAACTCCGTCGTCTTCTCCCAATCTTGAATCACCTGAAAATCGGCGTATTCTTCCAGGCCCGTCAGCACCGCTTCGCGCTCGGCATCGTAGATCTTCTGACGGCACGCGTAGTTATTTCGGCCCTTCATGTAGCTCACCATAAGCGGGCGCGGAAAGTGTTGCTGCAGAAAAGGAACGTCTTTGAAAAAAAGCTGCTCTTGAAGATTCTTCGTCCCCGTCGAAACCACGACGCGCTTGCCTGACATCAGCGCCGGTACCAGGTAGGCGAGCGTTTTGCCGGTTCCCGTGCCTGCCTCCACGATCAAATGCTTTTTGTCGAACAGCGCGGCTTCCACCGCCTCCGCCATCTCCACTTGTCCCGGCCGGTATTCGTAGTTGGGATGCCAATTCGAGAGCGTTCCACGGCGGCCGAAAAACTGGCGCGCTCCGCTGGCTTTCTCCTTCCGTACGGGGTTCGGGGGCACTTACTCGATAGTAGGATAAAGCGCGGCGCGCTTGCTATCATTGAGATTCATGCCGCAGGACAATCCCACGGTAGTCATCGTGGGCCGGCCCAACGTAGGGAAATCCACTCTCTTCAACCGCATCACTGGCGAGCGCCGCTCCATCGTCGGGGACGAGCCTGGAATCACCCGCGACCGCATTCACGGTCAGGCCCGCTATGACGACAAACCCTTCGAACTAATCGACACGGGCGGAATTGTCGTCAGCGATGCCGAGTATATTCCCGGCCAGATTCTCAAACAGGCCGAGTACGCGCTCCAGCGTGCCGATCAGATCATTTTCCTGGTGGATGGGCGCGCCGAAATTACCGGCTCGGACCGCGACCTGGCCCAGATGCTGCTGCGCTTGGGCAAGCCTGTTTCCATCGCCGTCAACAAGGCCGACACCGGCGCGAAAGACGCCCTCGCGCACGAATTTTACTCGCTCGGAATGTCGCACGTGTTCCCGATTTCCGCCGAGCACAACATGGGCATTGACGCTCTGCTGGCGCATGTCACCGAGAAGTTTCCAGAAGTGGAAGCGGAGCCTGAAACACAAACTATCAATGTCGCCATCATCGGTCGCCCCAACGTCGGCAAGTCGACTCTGCTCAACGCGCTGACGGGTGAAGATCGCGCCATCGTCTCGCCCATCGCGGGCACCACGCGCGATTCGGTCGACGTCCACATGCTGGTCAACGGCACCGAGTACGTGTTCGTAGATACGGCCGGCATCCGCCGCAAAGGCAAGACCACGGAGATGACCGAGAAACTGAGCGTCGTGATGGCGCGGCGCAATATCCGCATGGCTCACGTGGTGCTGCTCGTCATGGACGCCACCGAAGGCGTGGTCGGCCTCGATGCGACCATCGCCGGCTACGCGCACGAAGGCGGCCGCGCGATCATCATCTGCGTCAACAAGTGGGACCAGATTCCCGTCGGCCAGAAGCGCGAATTCGAGCGTAATCTGCGCGATGAACTGAAGTTTCTCGATTATGCGCCGGTCGTCTTTCTTTCCGCGAAAATAGGCACCGGCGTTAAGGAACTCTTCCGGGAAATTCGCATCACCTATGAATCCGCCTCGAAGCGCGTCACCACGGGCGAGCTCAACCGCTTCGTGGAATCACTGCACTTCGAGGAGCGCAAGATCCTCTACATCACCCAGGCTTCGATTCGTCCCCCCACCTTCGTCGTCTTCACCGACAAGAGTGGACCGATGCATTTCTCGCACGATCGATATCTGATCAATCAGCTTCGGAAGCGCTTCGGGTTCATCGGCACGCCGGTAGTGATCAAGACTAAAGCCCGCAACACCAAAGCACACGGCGCGAAGAAGCACTAAGCGCCCACCTCGGAAGCCTCGGCAGTTACGTCCGCCTCAGGCCAGATTCGGCGGCGCGCATGTAAGGCCGCAAACAACGCCGCGAATGCCACCAGCAATCCAAGTGACGCGCCAAGCCCGATAAATTCCGGTTCCATTGCGCGAGCCGGGTTCACGACGCGCATCGCGGTCGAGAAGATCACATTCACGATCACCGGAAAACTCGCGGCAAGCAGCGGCAGCCAAGGCCTGTCGAGCGCAAACAGCGAACGGGATGTCAGTTCCAGCAGACTCAGGCCGATGAGGCTCGGCACAAATCCCAGAAACACGCCAGAGACCAGTCGTGTCGATTCCGCCGTAAAGCTGCCGCGCTGAAACAACAGCGCGATCACAGGCTCGCGCAGCCCAATGCCGACAACACAAGACGCCACCGCCGCCAGAGCCGCGAGTGCGATTGTTCTGTCGATAATGCGAAACGCCGCGCGCCATTCGCCCCGGCTGCGCAGCCGCGCAATCTCGGGCAGCAGTGAATTTGAAACCGGAGAAACCAAATACGCCACCACCACATTGACGCAGCGCATGCTGTAATCGAAAGCCGCGGCCATCCCCGCGCCGGCCTGCGTGGCGTATGCGCGCGTCACAATCACGTTGAGCGCGATCAACCCCGCGTAAATGAGGAACGATCCGGGCTTGGCAATCAATTCGCGAACCGGCGTCGCGGCCATCGTTGATTTCGCGCCCGTCCAAATAGGACGCGCATAGTAGCTCACCAGCGCGAACTGGAAGCAGGCGCCGCACGTGTAGCCAATCGCAAATCCGTAAATCCCGCAAACACGCCATAGCAGCAGCGCGCCCGCAATGGTGAAGGCATTCAAACTCGCCTGATAGAAGGCGCTCGGGCCGAACCGGCGTTCTGTGAACAGCAGAGCCGATTGGATCGCGGCCGAGCCCGCCGCCAGTGTGGAGAACGACGTGATCCGCAGAATATTTACGGCGATCGAATAAAACTCGGGCGCCAGCCCGGGTGCCATCAGCCGCATTAGCCAGGGCGCAAACAGCATCGTCACCAGCGTGATGCTGCCGAAGATCCAGGTGAACAGCCGGTTCGCCTGCCGGAACACGGCAATGCGATCCGCACCCCGCCGCAGCATCAGATAGGGAACGAACGCGAACACCATCGTGTTCGTCAGAACTCCGTTCAACGTGTCGATAGGCCCGATCGCAACCGCCAGCGCATCGGCTGCCGCGCGCGTCCCCAGAAAATACGCTGTGACGGCTACGCGGAAAAATCCGATCAGGTTCCCGATTACGATGCCGGTCCCGATCATCAGCCCGCCCCGAACCAGCGGATTCTGCGCCGCGCGACCGATAACGCGATCGAAAGCCCTGCTCAATACTGGTCGTTCGGCGGACAGGGGCGATCCTTACACTCCCTCAGGAGCTCTTTGCGGCACTCAAAGCTGCGTCGTAGTCTGGATGTTCGGAAACTTCCTTCACGTACTCCGCGTGCTTCACCGTGTTGTCTTTGCCGATGACGAAAATCGCGCGGCTCTCGATTCGCAGCTCTTTAATCAAGGTTCCGTAATGTTCGCCGAACGAGCAATCCTTGTGATCCGAAAGCATCTTCACCTTGTCGACACCAAACGCGTTGCTCCAGCGCTTCTGGCCGAAAGGAAGATCCATGCTAATGGTGTAAATGTCCACTCCTGGCAGGTTCGACGCCTCTTCGTTGAAGCGCTTGGTCTGTGCGTCGCACACCGGCGTATCGAGCGAAGGCACCACGCTGATGATGCGGACCGTGTGGCCTGTGTCGGCCAGCGTTACCGGCTTCATGCTCCCGTCAACCACCTTAAAATCTGGGGCTTTGTCGCCCGCTTTTAATTCGGGGCCAACCAGCGTCATCGGGTTGCCCATCAAAGTTGTCGCTCCTGCGCGCTCCATCGTCTCTCCTTGTTTATCGGTTCACTTATTGTAACAACTCAGCCAATTTATCCGGCTCTGTGACGGGTAGCTGGCAGGCGAAATTCTCACATACATAGGCGGCGGATTTGCCTGCCACCGGAAGCATCGAAGCCATCGTCGCATTGAGGCTCGAAAGCATCGGTCGCGATACTGCATCGCCTAGCAACAGAATCCGATGCGGCAGAAAACAGCCGTTCAACACGTCGAGTAATGCCTGCGTCTCTGGCTCTCCGCGCTCTCCGGCCACCACGATCTGCCGCGGCGCGGACAGGCTGAACTCGTAAGCCGCAAGCATCTGCGGAACTCCGAAAGCCGCGCCCGTCATCCTCGCGGAAAACGCCCGCAGGGTTCGATCCGCGGAGGCCCGGAAGTCCTCGCGCCCTGTAATACGCGCCAGTCGCAGCAGATTCATCACAGCAATGGAATTGCCCGATGGCTCCGCGCCGTCGTAGTCTTCCTTCATCCGCAGCACCAGGTTTGCATCGCCTTCCGAAGAGCTGAAGAATCCGCCGTTTTCGCCGTCTTCAAAAAGCTTGCTCTGCTTCTCAGTAAGCGTAACGGCAAGCTTGAGGTCGCGCGTATCGAACTGCGCCTCGTATAAATCCAGCAGCGCCTGCGCCAAGAAAGCGTAGTCGTCCAGAAAGCCTGGAATCGCGGCATCTCCCTGCCGGTATCGACGCAGAAGCACCCCCGTTTCAGAGTCGAACATCCGTGCGGCTATGAAATCGGCGGCGCGCCGCGCGGCTGCGGCGTATCGCGGCTCCTTCAGAATCGCGCCCGCTTTCGCAAATGCCGAAATCATCAATCCATTCCACGATGTCAGAACTTTGTCGTCCAGATGCGGACGAACGCGCTCACCGCGCGCGGCCAATAACTTCGCCGAAGCTTCTTGCAACGCATCTGCGACGTTTTCCTCCGAAGAATCGAAATGGTGCGCGGTTTCGGCGACGCTATACGCCTCGAAAAGAATATTGCGGCCCGGAAATTCCTGATGCGGATCGTTGTCCACATTGCCATCCGGCTTCACGCCATAGCGGAAACAGAACCACATCGCCGCGGGCTGCCCGACAATGCGCTCAATCTCTTCCTGCGTCCAGATGTAAAACGCGCCTTCACCCTTTTCATGCGGATGCGCCGGGTCGATCACGCTGTCGGCATCCTCGGCCGAATGGAAGCCGCCGCCCGCATCCTGCAAATCGCGAAGCACGTAATCGAGAGTGCGCCGCGCGACTTCGGAATACTGCGGATCGCCCGTGATCTGGAACGCTTCCAAGTATGAAGCGGCAAGCTGCCCTTCGTCATACAGCATCTTTTCGAAGTGCGGAACGAACCAGTGCTCGTCCACCGAGTATCGATGGAACCCGCCGCCGAGCTGATCGTTCATGCCGCCGCGCGCCATCGCTCGCAGCGTATCCAGAACCATCGTCAGCGCCTCCTGGTTGTGCGTGCGCGCGTAATACCGCAGCAGGAAATTCAACGCCACGGGTCGCGGAAACTTGGGTGCCTGGCCGAAGCCGCCCAGTTTGGAATCGAAGCTGCGCCGCCACACGTGGAAAGCCGCTTCCAGAACTGCCGGCATCAGCTCCGTATCCGACGGTGCCACTTCCGACTGCCGCTTCAACTGCTCCATCACCTTCGCCGTCGCCGCAACAATCTGCGCGCGCTCCTCGCGCCAGGCCTGCGCGATGCGCTCTAGCACCTGCGGAAAGCCCGCGCGCCCATACCGGTTTTCCGGCGGGAAATAGGTGCCTCCAACAAACGGCTCCAGCTCCGGCGTCAGCCAAACCGACATGGGCCAACCGCCGCCTCCGGTGGTCGATTGCACGTACGCCATGTAGATCCGATCCACATCCGGCCGCTCTTCACGATCAACCTTTATGGAGACAAATTCGCGATTCAGAATCGCAGCGGTTTCTTCGTTCTCGAACGATTCGCGTTCCATCACGTGGCACCAGTGGCACGTCGAGTAGCCAATCGAAAGGAAAATGGGCTTTCGCTCGGCGCGCGCCCGTTCGAAAGCCTCTGGACCCCACGCGTACCAATCCACGGGATTGTGCGCATGCTGCAAAAGATACGGGCTTTTCTCGTGAATCAACCGGTTTTCAGGCATACAAATTCTGCTCCTCCATTGTCGTTCACAGCGGCGCCGCGCAACCGTACGGGAGTTCACGAACTGGCCCTGAACTGGCCCATTCGCGACAATAGAGAAGTGCCGGAGAGTTTTCGAGTCGAGCGCGACAGCATGGGCGAGATGCGCGTGCCCGCCGACGCTCCCTACGGAGCGCAAACGGCGCGCGCGATTGCGAATTTTCCGATCAGCAGCCTTCGATTCCCGCGCGGCTTCATTCGGGCGCTCGGCCTTATAAAAGCTGCCGCTGCCAAGATGAATGGCCTGCCCGCCGTCGAGAGCGCCGCGAATGAAGTCGCCGCTGGCAAGCATGACGCGGTGTTCATCGTCGATATTTTTCAGACCGGCAGCGGCACCTCCACCAACATGAACGCCAACGAGGTGATCGGGCATCTCGCCGGCGCGCATCCTAACGATGACGTGAACCGCGGACAATCGAGCAATGACGTGATTCCAACCGCCATTCATGTCGCCGCGGCCGAAGGCGTCAATCGCGACTTGCTGCCCGCGCTCGAGCAGTTGCGGCGCGGCCTCGAACAGAAGGCGCGCGAATTTGACGATGTCGTCAAAATCGGCCGCACGCATCTGCAGGATGCCGTGCCGATGCGCATGGGCCAGGAGTTCAGCGGGTACGCCCGTCAGATCGAAATGTCGCGCGAGCGTCTGTGGGCCGCGCTGCCCGGTATTTACGAGCTCCCTCTAGGCGGGACTGCGGTCGGCACCGGATTGAATGCGCCGAAGGGATTCGCCGCGGCCGTGATCGCGGAGCTGGCCCGCCAGACCGGCTTGCCGTTCGTCGAGGCGCAGAACCATTTCGAAGCGCAAGCTGCGAAGGATGCCGTGGTCTTTCTGAGCGCCGCGCTGCGATCCTGCGCCGTGTCTCTCACCAAGATCGCGAATGACATCCGGTGGCTCGCATCCGGTCCCAGGTGTGGCCTCGGGGAGTTGCGTCTCCCCGCCGTTCAGCCCGGTTCGAGCATCATGCCCGGAAAGGTGAATCCGGTAATCGCCGAAAGCGTTCTGATGGTTTGCGCGCGTGTAATCGGCAATGACGCCTCGATCGCCTGGTCTGGCGCCGCTGGTAATTTCGAGTTGAATGTAATGATGCCGATAATGGCATACGATCTGCTCCAGTCGATTGCGTTACTTGCGGCCGCGGCCAAAAATTTTCAGGAGAAACTGGTCGCCGGGCTCGATGCGGATCGCGAGCGCGCATTCTCTTTTGTCGAGCAGTCGCTTGCGATGGGCACCGTGCTGGCCCCTGAAATCGGCTATGATCGTGCAGCCGCGCTCGTCAAAGAGGCGTACCGGACGGGCCGCACCATTCGCCAAGTTGCGGAAGAGAAGAGCGGCATCGACGCCGAACGGTTAAAACAGTTACTCGACCCGGAAGGCCAGACGCGATGATCCCCGCAATTGT
>JBBROU010000089.1:0-21699 GCA_038229055.1 Bryobacterales bacterium
CGCCGGATCGATATTGGGAGTGAAGCAATATTGTGGATTCGATCCGTAATAGTAATGCGCGTTGACCTGGGCCTGATCGCGATTTGGATTAGTTTTCGCCTGTGGAACCAGAATTCCGAGTGAAAGGGCCTGGGCCGCTGGGATGGCGCACCCCGTGGCAGTGCTCCGCACAATAATAGCGTCCTGCCTGACCGTGCCATTGTTCACGTAGCGGCGAATCATAAGCGATCCCCCGGTGTTCGGTCCCGTTTTATGCCCAACGAAAGTGGGGCCGGTTTGATGAATCGATCTGACATCCAGAACGTTGAGAGTCTCATTGCCGATGCCGCAACCCGGACTTGGCGTAGCTGTCATGTCGCCGAAGAGCACGTTGACGGCGAAAAGCTGATTCGGGACGAATACGGCCCCGGGCAAAAACGGATTGACCATCGAGGGCAGCAGCGGCAGCAGATCCTGGTCGACAATCGCGGCAGTCGGCCAGGCATGGCTGTCATCACCCTGAACTTCCAGGAAACGCGACTCCGAAAATGTGCCGGCGATAACCAGATTGTAATTCGGGTCGACTTTATAACCCATCATGCTGTAGAGGGCGTTCAAGTCGCTACTTGAACCCTCTTGCCCCATAGACATCAGCGTGACGTAACAGCTGTTAGTCACGAAGTTTCCAAAAAAGTCTTTGTTTGGATCAATCGGGGTCGAGCAGTCCGCAGCCGTGAGAATGGGGGCAATACCAGACAGAATGAACAGTAGAACTGGCAACGTACTGGGAGAACTCAAGTTAGTCATCGACGCCTTCCTCGGATATAGCATGCATGCGGGCCACGGACGAATATGCATTTTTGTGGCCGCACGGAGCGTCGAATAGTCAAGAAAAACACAGGCGGACCTGTAGAAAAGGGTTTATTTATGCATTAGTTAATGTAAAAAATAGCGAGAGAATGTAAAAGTTGATAACGCAAAATCATGTTATGAGCTTTTTACGAACCTACGCGGCGTGTGTGCTGAAATTCCGGAGCTATGCCGCGCTTCACTGCACTTCCAGCGTGAACGGCGCCAGACTCAACATGCCGCCCTTCATCCAGGCCCGCATTCGGACCTTGCGCGCAATCTCCCCGATTCGCGGATCCATCTCACTCAAAACATCGACCGAGGGCGGCGAGAACATCACATCCAGAATCGAGCGCTTCGGCGGATATGCCACCAGCGTCACTTTCGTGTCCTTGGCGATTCCGGCCTTCTGCTTCACCACCTCGATGGCCTTGTCGATCCCGCCCAACTGATCGACCAGGCCGCGATCCTTGGCCTGATCTCCCAGCCACACGCGCCCCTGAGCCAGCGGCTCGACGTCCTCGAATTTTCGCTTCCGCGCGGTCGCCACCTTGGTCACAAATGCCCGGTAGTTTTCGTCGATGCCTTCGCGCAGCTTGGTCCGGCCTTCATCGCTCAATGGCTGATAATCGGAATCCAGGTCCGCAAACCGGCCGCGCTTCAAGGTATCTTTGTCGATGCCAAGCTTGTCGTAGAGCCCGTGCAGATTCGGCTTGCCGAACACCACTCCGATCGATCCGGTCAGCGTACCCGGATACGCCACAATCGGGTCCCCCGTCATCGCCATGTAATATCCGCCCGACGCGGCCGAGTCCGACATGGATATTACGACCGGCTTCTTCTTGCTCAGCAGATTCATCTCGCGCCAGATCGCGTCCGACGCGAAGACTTCCCCGCCCGGCGAATCGATGCGCACAATGACGCCCTTGATGCCGGAATCGCTGCCGACGGCGCGCAGCAACCGGTCGAAATGCTCCGATTCGATGCCGGTGTCGCTCCCGCTCCCGTCCGGATCGCCCTGCGTGATCTCGCCGTCCGCCGTCACGAACGCGATACGCTGCTGGCCGGTGAGCCCGAGCGATGACGGGTCCACGCGCAAATACTCGCGGTCCGAAACCTTCTTGATATCGCTGTGGAGGGCGGCCTTCAACTCTCCGTACATCTCATCTTCGAAGCGCAACTCATCGACCAGTCCCTTGGCCAACGCTTGTGTCGAGAGAAACGGGCCATCGTCCATCGTGGCTCGAATCTCCTCAGGTGATTTCTTGCGCGCCTTGGCGATGGTATTGACCAAATCCGCATAAAGGTCGTCGATGACGCTGTCGAGCACCTCCTTGGTTTCCTGGCTCATCGAAGTGCGCGTGAACATGTCGCCGAAGTCTTTGTATTTGCCGGCGTGCTCCACGTCCACCCGCACTCCGACCTTATCCAGCGTGCGCTTGAAATACATTAACTCGAACCGCATTCCCTTCATATTCAGAAGATCGGTGGGCTGAATATAGATCCGCGACGCCGCGGTTGCCAGGTAGTATTCGCGCGTGCCCGGGGATTTCAAATACGCGTACAGCGGCTTGCCCGATTGCACGCGGAACTGCTCCAGATCGGCGCGGATCTCCTGCAGCTTCCCCCATCCGACTTGCACCCCCTGCGGTTCCAGAACCACCGCTTTAATGTGCGGATCGACGGCAGCTTTGCGCAGCAGGCTCCAGACTCCCTGCACCGTTAGGGGCGTCTTGCGCTGGAAAAAGGGGATCGGGTACTCGATCGGTGTGCGCTCCGGAATCGACCCGTCCAGCCGCAGCACGAGCGTGGACCCATCGGCGATCACCGCCGGTTTTTCGCGAAATCGCACCAACGAGAAGAATGCGATCACAACGATCAGGAACGTAACGATGACGCCCGCGAGCAGGCCCAAAATGAATTTCAACACACGAGTCAAGTCTCCCTATACAAGGAACTTAGCATACCGGACTATCCCTAACGGGTAACAAAACTAGGCACTTCACCCTAAAGGATTTCCGCTCGACCGCCGAAGAAGGGGGAGAGGATTGAATTGAAGATGTATTTCCTACCTGAAATCAGAATGTTTCTACGGCGTCTGCTAGGCGCTGTCGCTCTCTTATCAATTGGAGCTGCCGCTCTATTTGGAACATCGCCGGTCGACGCCAGCCGCCTCGAAGTCCCATCTTTCTTTGTCGAGAACCGCGGTCAAGTTGCGCCTGGCGTAAGGTATCTCCTAAAGCGCCCGGGTATGACGGCGTATTTCCGCTCCGGGGGCGTGCTCCTCACGTTTGGCAGCGCCGAGCTGCCGCTGCAATTCGAAAATAGCAGCGCGAAGGTCTGCATTACTCCCGGCGAATCGCGGCCCGGCGAAGCCAATTACTTCCTCGGCGGCGATAGCAGGGAGTGGAAGACGAGTTTGCCGCTTTACCAATCGATCTCCTACCAAAGCGCTTGGACCGGAGTCGACGTCCGATACTCCGACACTGGCCATAAGCTCAAGACTGACTTTTTCGTGGGCCCCGGCGCCGACGTCTCGCGCATCCACGTGCGCTATGGATCGGGAGCCGTCGTCAGCATCGCTCCCGATGGAGCCCTGCGCGTCAAAACAGACACGGTCGAGCTGTTGGAAGATGCCCCCGTTGTATACCAGATCAGCCTCGATCATCAGCGCACTCCGGTATCGGGCGCGTATCGTCTCTACCCGGACGGCTCGGTCGGTTTCACAGTCGGAGCGTACGATCACGCGCGGCAACTGGTGATCGACCCAATCATCAACTACAGCAGCTACCTCGGCGGGAATGGCGCCGACAGCATCACCGGCGTAGCGGTAGACGCCAATGGGAACAGCCTCGTCGCCGGATTCACGGCGTCAAGCAATTTGCCCGTCACCAATGCCGCCCAGTCGCTCACGGGCGGCAGCGTCGACGCATTCGTAGCCAAGTTCAGCGCCAATGGCAATCGCCTGATCTATTGCACCTACTTCGGCGGTAGCGGTGATGACCGAGCCTTTGCGCTGGCCGTCGATCGTTCCGGCAATGCGTACATCACGGGTTGGACCGGCTCCCGCAATCTGCCCCTTCTAAACGCCTTCCAGAGCCGCATGGGAAGCGCGCGCGATGCGTTCGTCGCCAAGCTAAACCCAGCAGGAAATGTGCTCCTGTTCAGCACCTACTACGGCGGTGGGGGCAATGATGTTGGGTACGGGATTGCGGTAGATCCCGGCGGGAATGTCTATATTGTCGGCGATACCGCATCGATCAATCTTCCGCTCATGACGCCGTTCCAGCCCGCGCCCGGCGGCGGAGTCGATGCGTTCGTCGCTAAATTCAACTCCACCGGCTCGGCGCTCTCGTTCAGCACTTATGTCGGAGGGTCATACGACGAGCACGGTGCGGCCATCGCGGTCGATCCAGGGGGCAGCGTCTACATAACGGGCTCCACCTCGTCGAGCGATTTTCCGGTCGTTAACGCTTACCAGGCGCATACCGGAGGTAACCAGGATGCCTTTGTAACCAAAATCGCGGCCAGCGGCACGGCCTTGGTGTTCAGCACTTACCTCGGCGGCAGCGGCGGCACTCCCGGCCTTCCGGAAACGGGCAGCGGCATCGCCGTCGATCAATCGGGTTTTGTTTATGTCGCCGGAACCACCAGCTCTCTAAACTTTCCCACGACACCCGGCGCTTTTCAAAACGCGAGCCAAGGCGGGAATGTCGATGCGTTTGCGACGAAATACAATCCCAGCGGAACGGCGCTCATGTACAGCACCTATATCGGCGGAAGCAGTATCGATCAGGCTACCGGCATCGCAATCGATTTCGTGGGCAACGCTTACGTCACCGGATATACCGGCTCGGTCGATTTTCCCAATATTCGCGCCGTGCAAACCACCAATCATGGCGGCTACGATGCGTTCCTGACCAAGCTCAACACGGGCGGAACCGGCTTGGCCTACAGCACCTACCTGGGCGGCGCGGGCGACGATGCCGCCAACGGCGTCGCCGTGGATCGCTTCGGCACGGCATTCGTCGCGGGCCAAACGACTTCCATTGATTTCCCGATAATTGGCGCGGCCCAAACGACCAATCCGGATTACTATGGCGGCTTCGTCACCCGCATCGTAATCGGCTGGCTGTCGACCGTCGTGGCCGGCAATACCTGGTGCATGGACGTCCTTCGCGATGGCGGCAGCGATGGCAGTTCCTACACCGCCAAGAGCATCTCCTTCGGGCAACCCGGCGACATCAATATCTCAGGGGATTGGACCGGTACCGGTCAAGTGCGCATGGGCGTCTTCCGTGCCGGGCTCTGGCTCCTCGATATCAACGGCAATGGCGTCTGGGATGGCCCGTCCGGCGGCGACCGCCAAATCTCCTTCGGCTCGGCGGGCGACACTCCCGTCCTCGGCGACTGGAACGGTACCGGCACCCTCAAGGCCGGAACCTTTCGACAAGGGCATTGGATTCTGGATCTAAGCGGTCACCTTTCCGGAGTCCCTACCGGCCTGAGAGATCTAAATTTCTGGTTCGGCGGCGGCACCAACGTCCCCGTCGTCGGCGACTGGACCGGCAACGGCACGACGAAGGTCGGAGTCTACAACCTGGGCAACTGGGCGCTCGATTGGAATGGCGACGGTGTCTACAACAACCTCGACAAGGTCTATAACAATTATGGGAACTCTACCGACATCCCCATCGTCGGCGATTGGGACGGCTCCGGCGTCTCTAAGATCGGCCTATACCGCAACGGACTCTGGATTCTGAATTACGTGGGCAATGGCATCATGAACTCGACTTACAACGACATGACGTTCTGGTTCGGCCCTGCCGGCGCCTCCCCGATGATCATGAACTAGCGGCCAAACGTCTAATTGACCGGGGCGGCGAACACTTCTTCCATGGCCAGATTCGTCGCTCAGCGTATTGAGCCGGCGGATACGGAACCGCCGCACCCCCCGTCGCCAGCGTGGAGCGCATTCCCCTACATTACTACTCGATCGAAGTAGAATACGAGCCATGCGTAAAACCGCTATCTGCCTTTTCCCGATCTCGATCGTCACCTTTGTTATCGGCTTCGCCGCCGATCGGCCCGCGGCACATCAGGCCACCAAAGCCGATATCGTACGTTGGATGACGGAACTCTCCAACTGGGGGCGCTGGGGCAAGGCCGACCAGATCGGCACCGCGAATCTAATCACGCCCGCCACGCGCAAGGCGGCCGCCGCGCTGGTCACCGAAGGTTACGCGGTCAGCCTTGCTCATGACACGCTCACCGAAAAAGCTTCCGACAACTCGTCGCCCTTCGTCCACAAGATGCTGTCCACCGGCGCGCATCCGAACGGCGATTGGTTCATGGATGAGTACACCGTCTCTTTCCACGGCCTGGCGCACACGCACATGGATTCGCTCGCGCACACGGCATGGAACGGCAAAATGTATAACGGCTTTGCGCAATCGGGCGTCACCGAAAGCGGGGCCAAAGAGCTTGCCATCACGGGGTTTCGCAATGGCATCTTCACGCGCGGCGTCCTGGTCGACATCCCGCGCCTGAAAGGCGTCCCTTATCTGGAGCCCGGCGTCGCGATCTACCCCGAGGATCTGGATGCCTGGGAGAAGCAGGCAGGCGTTAAGATCGGTGCTGGCGACGCCGTTCTGATCCGCACTGGCCGTTGGGCTCGCCGCGCCGCGCTCGGTCCTTGGGACCCTTCCCGCATAGCCGGCCTGCATGCGTCTTGCGTGCCGTGGCTCAAGAAACGCGACATCGCGATTGCCGGTAGTGACGCCTGCCTCGACGTTTTACCCTCCGGAGTTGAGGGCGTCGTGCAGCCTGTCCATCAGTTGTTCCTGATCGCCATGGGGACGCCCATATTCGACAACTGCGATCTTGAACCGCTTGCCGTCGCCGCTACGAAACGCAATCGCTGGACATTTCTGATCACGGCAGCCCCGACGCCCGTCCCCGGCGGCACCGGTTCACCGCTCAATCCGACCGCGGTTTTCTAACTTACTTCACTGCGACCGTAACACCGCTCTGGCTCGCCACACCGCCCACGGAGATCACGACATCGTGTGGTCCGGACGGGAGTCCGGCTGGCATGGTGAAATTTACCTGCAGGACCCCGTTCACCAGGCCTGGTGCCGGTCCCGCATAGAACACGGTCGCCGGCTGTCCACCTACGGTTGCTGTGACATTTAAAGTTTGCCGCCCAACTCCCGGAGCGAGTGCGCCGTTCACGGCCCCGCCATTTACGGTGCCGCCGCCGGTTGCCAGCAGGATGACTGCATCCCCCGCACTCGCCGGTGAAGCCGGATTCACCAATGTAAAATCCGGATGCAGCACCAGGCCGGGTCCGCCGCCCGTCGCGTCCGCGGCGAAGACTCCCGGAGCGGACGCGGCTAATGGAACCGTGACCGTGTTCGAGATAACGCCGTTGTACGAATACTGCACTACGGTCTGTTGTTTGCCGGCGACATCGTAAGGCACAATCGCGCTCGCCTGTCCGGCCAGCGAATAAATCAATGGCGCCGCGATTCCATCGAAGAATATCTGCGTGTCCGACAAGTCCGTCGCCACGCGGTGATTGCTGTCGAACTGCGCGCCGGCCAGTGTGCCAGGTCCGTAGTTCGCCCCGAAAATCGTCACCAACTCGCCGGGCGCCGCCGCGCCGCCCCGGTAGCTTGCCGCGTTCACAATGTTTGACGCCGCCAGTACCGGAGCCACCGTCTGGAGCGCGCTGACCATGGCCGCTACCGCCGGCTTGGCCTGGTAGTTGACATCAAACGGGAGCGCCGCGCCATAGCCCGGAAAACTTCCCGGTATCCAGGAGTGCTTGTCCGTGAACCCCCACATCTGGAACGCCGTGCAGTTCGGGCTTTGCAAACACACGGTCAGAATGCGCCGATAGGTCGCGGCCTGCGCCTGCAAATCCGCCGCGGACGCGTTGCCGGCGCTGTCCACCGGGATCCGCACATCCATTTCGGTGATGTGGACCCGCAGCCCGAGCGCAGCAATTTGCTTGATGTTCCCGGCCAGTTCGCTTGAACTCGGATACCCGTTTGTGTCGATATGCATCTGCAAGCCGACACCGTGAATCGGCGTGCCGCGCGACTTTAAATCGTTCAGCAGATTCATCATCGAACGAAACTTCGCGGTTGCCCCCTCCACGTTGTATTCGTTGTAGAACAACAGAGCGCTCGAGTCGGCCTCGTGCGCCCACCGGAACGCCTGGTCGATGTATCCCGCGCCAGCCAGTCCGATGCCCGGCTGGTTGTACCAGACGGAATCGCGCAGGTCGAGGCCGTTGCCCGTGGCTGAGTCCGCGATGGCTTCGTTCACCACATCCCATGCGAACACGCGATCTTTGTAACGGCCCGCTACTGTGGTGATGTGATCCTTAAGCACCGCTGACATCCCATCCGGCGTCGCTGTTGCGGCGAAGGTGGTCAGCCAAGCCGGGTTGTAGGCGTACCACAACAGATTGTGACCCCGCACGCGCATGTTATGCGCTGATGCAAAGTCCACTAACTTGTCGGGAGCGCCGAAATTGTAAGTCGCGGGGCCGGTATGGATCGGGTCCCACTTCATCGCGTTCTCAGGCTCCAGAAGATTAAACTGCGAGCCGAGGGTTGCGCCATAACCCGGCTCGTCTAAACGGTTCGGAGCGCCGAATTCATCCGCATCGGCGGTTGCGCCTATCAGCAGCGCGCGTTGCGATGCCGCGTCGCGAAGAGCGGTCTGGCCTGTCAAGAGAGAGGCGGAACTGAGGATGACAACTAGAAGAACGCGTTTCATAGGTAAGGTGTCTCGCCAAACCTATATTAATTCCGGTTTAGGAATTCAACTATTCAGGAATCCCCATGTTGGAGCATGGTCCTGCGGATGTTCCCTGCGCTCAAACGAAAAACCACACAGCAACGGCACCGAGTAGGTGCTCGTTAGGGTGTGGCTTCGCGACGCTCTCAGCCTATGACTCTAAACCTACGACCTTAAAACTGATTCCACAGATACTGGTTATAAACCTCGTGGTGGAACTGCACTTCCGGGGTCTTGACGCAGGTTCCCAACAACCGGGGGCAACGGTCCGCCGAACCCTTCTTCAGGTCCGCATACCGTCCCTTCACGTTGTCCCCGAAAATCGTGCTGGTCCACTCCGCCTTCGTGAAATCGTCGATGGCGTCGTAGATGTTGTCCGGCAGGAACCGCGCGGCATCGCGCAGATTGTCGATCTCGGCGATGTTGCCGTCCAGACCGGTCTTGAAGATGCTGTACAGCACCATGTACGGGTTGGCGTCCGGACCCACCGCGCGAACTTCAACGCGCGCACTCTTCTGGTTCCCGATTGGAATCCGAACCATGGAGCCGCGGTCGGTGGCCGACGCCTTTAACTGGTTCGGAGCTTCGAAGTGCGGGTCGAGCCGCCTATACGCATTCACGCTCGCATTCAGCACCAGGCAGAGATCGTTGCCGTGGGACAAAATGCGATCGACGAAGTCCCACGAGAACGGGCTCATCTTCTCCAAGCCATCCTCATCCCAGAAGATATTCTTCCCGTTCTTCATCACTGAAACGTTGGTGTGCATGCCGCTGCCGTTCACGCCCACCACGGGCTTGGGCAAGAATGAGGCCGACATCCCCAGCTTGGTCGCCACCTGCCGGCAGATCAACTTGTAGATCTGGATCTGGTCCGCGGCCGCTACCACTTCCGAATAGCCGTAGTTGATTTCGAACTGCGACGGCGCCACTTCCGGATGGTCTTTCTCATTCTGGAAGCCCATTGCTCGCTGCACTTCCGACGCGGCATCGATGAACAGCCGCAGCGCGTCGCCCGGGAGCGAATGATAATACCCGCCCGAGTTCACATATTCAAACTTCCGCGTCTCGTGGTAATGACGTTCCGCATCCGTGCCCGCGAACAGAAATCCTTCAATCTCGTTAGCCGCGTTTAAGGTGTAGCCGTTAGTCTTGAATTGCTCTTCCGCGTAAGCCTTCAGAATTGCCCGCATATCGGCGGCATAAGGCCCGCCGTTCTTGTCGATCACCTCGCCGAACACCATCACTTTCCCCGGTCCGAAGACATCCGAAGGGCCCCAGTAGAACGAAGACCAATCGATAGAGAGCCGCAGGTCGCTCTCCTTCTGCGCCGTGAAACCTCGTATCGATGATCCGTCAAACGTCAAGTTGTCCCAGCTCTTCACAAGGAACTTCTTGTCGTAATCCAGAATGTGGAGGCGTCCTTCAAGATCGCTGAACAGAATCGTCACGGCCTTAATCCGCTTTTCGTCGGTCAGATACTTGATCCGGTCCTCCCGAATCTTATCGGGTGCCACGCGGTTGAGCCGCTGCTCCTTGGCGTTCAGGTTCAGCTCTTCAAGCTCGGTGTACTTTAGGCGCAGAAAGTCTTGTAACTCGTTGATCATGCGTGTCCTTTTAGGCTGGGAATTCCAGATGACAGTTTGGAGTCAATCTCTCGATTTTCACGCACCTGACCCCGTTTGCCAACGGTCCGAGCGATAGATTTTCTCTATTGGATCGATAGGTTTTCGCCCACCCGAAGGGCGTTACACTAAGACGTCGCGAACGACTCGCCCGGCCACATCGGTCAAGCGAAAATCCCGCCCGCTATACCGGTACGTCAGCTTCGTGTGCTCAATCCCCATCGCGTGCAAAACCGTTGCGTGCAGGTCGTTGATGTGGACCGGATTTTCCACCGCTTTGAACCCGAACTCGTCCGTCGCGCCATATGCCATGCCGCCCTTCACGCCGCCGCCCGCCAGGACCGTTGAGAAGCCGTGGCTATTGTGGTCGCGCCCGTTCTGCACCTTCACCAAGCCGCTGACCTCCACCACGGGTGTACGTCCAAACTCGCCGCCGATAATCACCAGCGTCTCACTTAATAAGCCGTTAGCCTTCAAATCCGTGAGCAACGCCGCGATCGGCCCATCCGCCTGCGCCGCTAGCGTCCGGTGAATCTGGATGTCATCGTGGTTGTCCCACGGCTGCGCATTGCCGAAGTAGACCTGCACCATGCGGACCCCGCGCTCCACCAGCCGTCGCGCCATCAGGCAGCCGCGCCCGAAATCCGTGTCGCCGTAACGGGTCCGCGCTCCGTTGTTCTCTTTAGTGATATCGAAAACTTCCGGGGCTTCGCTCTGCATGCGGAACGCAATTTCCGACGATTGGATGCTCGCCTCGAGCTGCGAATCCGCGCCCTCGCGCCGCATCTGCATCGTGTTCAGCCGCTCCAGCAGGTCCAATTGCCGGCGCTGCTCTTCCGGGGCGATCGACGCATTGCGGATGTACCGGATCAGCTTGTCCGGCGTCTTCTCGTTATTTGGAATGTAAGTGCCCTGATAGATGGCGGGCAGAAACGCCGAGTTCCATAACTGCGGCCCCACAATCGGATATCCCGGACACAACACCACAAACCCCGGCAGATTCTGATTCTCCGATCCCAGACCATAAGTCAGCCACGAACCCATCGACGGACGTCCCGGCACGCGGTGCCCGCAATTCATCATGAACAGCGACGGCTCATGATTCGGAATTTCCGTGTACATTGACCGCACGATGCAGAGGTCATCCGCGCACGCTCCCAGCTTCGGGAAAATTTCGCTGATCTCGAGGCCGCTCTGTCCGTACTTCTTGAACTCGAAAGGCGAACCGAGCAGATTTCCGGTCTTCCGCTCGGTCTTCAAGTTCCCCGACGGCAGCGGCTTGCCGTTATATTTCTGCAGCATCGGCTTGGGGTCGAAGGTGTCCACCTGCGAAGGGCCGCCATTTAGGAACAGAAAGATCACGTGCTTCGCCGTGGCCGGAAAATGCGGCGCCTTTACCGCCAGCGGACCCGGCGCAAGCACCGTGCCAGAGGTGCCATTGGCGTGCAGCACCCCTGCCAGACCCGCCATACCGAACCCCGCCCCCATCGTCTTCAAAATGCTTCGTCTGCTCAGGTATGGCATAGTCGTCATCTTTAGTTCACGTATCCGAATTCGTTCGAGCTCAGCAACACCTGCGCATACTCCGGCCACGGTGAGTGCTTCAGAAACTCCGCGCCCATCTGCCGTTCCTGCGGCGTTGGCTCGCGCTGAAACACGATCCGGTACGCCTCCCGGATGCGCGCGTCTTCGCTCGGCGCCTTACTTTCAATCCTATGCGTCAGCGCTTGCGATTGTTCCATGACGAAGTCGCTGTTCATCAGAAATAGCTTTTGCAGAGGCACCGTCGTCTGCAGCCGGCGCTCGCTCGTGCTGTTCGGATTCGGAAAATCAAACAGAGCCAGCATCGGGTCCAGCCGCCGCCGCGACACCGCGCCATATACCGTCCGCCGGTAATTGTCCTTCGTGAATGCCACCGCCGGCCCCTCGCGCTTTTCATCCAGCTTTCCGGAGACGAATAGCAGCGAATCACGCATCGATTCCGCATCCAGCCGGTGCCGGTCGAAGCGCCAGAAGAGCCGGTCCTCCGGATCCTGCGCGAAGTTCGCCTCGGCGTTGTCGCTGCTCAGCGCATAAACGGAAGTCAGCATCAACTCGCGATGCAGCTTTTTGATCGACCAGCCTTCGGCCATAAAACGCCGCGCCAGATAATCCAGCAACTCCGGATTAGACGGGGGCTCGCCCTGCGCCCCGAAGTTACTCGCCGTGCGCACAATCCCATGGCCGAAATGCTGCTGCCACACGCGGTTCACAATCACTCGCGCGGTCAGCGGATTCGACTTACTCACGACAGCCTCGGCTAGCTCCAAACGTCCCGCGCCGCGCGTAAACTTCGGGGGCTGTGAGGGCGAAAGAATCGTCAAGAAGTGCGGTGGCGCGGGCTCTCCGGGCGCATCTTCGCTGCCTCGAATCCACACATGCTGCTCCGCTAGTTTCTCTTTATCCCGAATCGCATGTAGAAATGGGTATTGCGGCGGAAGTTCTTTCTTCAGCGACGCTAATTGCGACCGCATTCCACCGAGATACTCCTGAAACTCGGCGGACAGAAACCGGTCGATCTGCGCGTCTCCGTAGCGATACACGCCCTTCGCTCCAAATAAATCCTCCCAGAGCACAAATTTATCGCGATCCATCGAGACGAGATTCGCTTTCGACAAATCCTCCCGGCTTGGATTCAATCCAAGCCGGATATGATTCTCGTCGTCGATCCGTTTCTTCTCCGCATTCGCGGCCAGTAGCAGACTCTCAAACGCTTCCGCGGTTTTCGTGAGCGTTCCCGCATCTGCCTCCCGCGCGCGTTCCGCCAGCCACGGCTTCAAGTACGGATGATTCTTTTTCGGATCGTCCAGATACTTCGTCACGCGTGTCAGCGTCTCGGCATCGAGCTTGGGGCCGGCCTGTCCCCCAACTCCCGCGGCGGCGAGCATATACTTCGCTGTGCGCGATGCCAATACTTCAGCAAGCTGCTGCCCTTGCGCCTTCACGAAATCCGCAATCGCCGTCTCTTGTTTCTCGATTTTCTTCTTCTGGCCGTCGTACTTATCCACCACGTCCTTAGCCGCCAGCGGAATCTCATGAATCTCGGTATTCCGGAAAATGCCAAGCAGAGAGTAATAATCGCGCGTCGGAATCGGGTCGTACTTGTGGTTATGGCACTGCGCGCATGCCACGGTCAGGCCCAGAAAGCCGCGCGTCGTCGCGTCCACGCGGTCGTCCTGCATCTCCGGGCTCATGGCATAGAAGCCCAGCCCCGCCTGGTATTTCTCGGGGTTCGGAATCAAGTCCCCCGCGATCTGCGCTTTCACAAATACGTCGAACGGCATGTCATCTTGAAATGCCTGAATCACCCAATCGCGATAGCGGAAAGAGTTCTCATACGGGTCGTCGCGCTCGGAATTCAACCGGTCGTCCGAATACCGCGCCACGTCGAGCCATATGCGCCCCCAGCGCTCACCATAACGAGGCGACGCCAGCAGCCGGTCCACTACTTTCGCGAACGCACCAGCCGATTTATCCTGCTCGAACGCAGTCACTTCTTCCGGCGTTGGCGGAAGCCCGCTCAAGTCGAATGTCGCGCGCCGGATCAGCGTCCGCTTGCTTGCGCTCCGGACTGGACCGAGCGATTTCTCCTCCAGCCGCGCCAGCACGAACCGGTCGATATCGCTTGATGCCCACTTGCGGTTGCGCACCTGGGGAACCTTCGGCGCTTGCACCGGCTGAAACGCCCAGAACGCCCGCTGCTTCGCAGTAATCACATACTCACTAGCCGCCGCGATTTTCACGTTCTCGGGCCACACCGCGCCAGACGCGATCCACGAGCTGACGGCCTCAATCTCGTCGTCCTTCAGCTTCCCCGATGGCGGCATCTTCAAGCGGTCGTCGCTGTACTGCAGCGCATGTAGCAGCAGGCTCTTTTCCGGATGGCCGGGCACCACCACCGCGCCCGATTTGCCGCCTTTGAGAAAATGCTCGCGCGTATCGAGTTGCAGCTCGCCCATTCGCGCGTCCGTATGGCACGCGAAACACTTCGCCGCCAGCAGCGGACGCACGCGCATCTCAAACAGATCGGCACTCTCGGCGCGCAGCATTGGCGCGGCCAGCAATAATGTGAGGTGAATTAATCTCACATTCACAATTCTCGTACAAACTAAACTGAATAAAATGCAGCCCGGCCCGGAAAAACGCGTCGTTCGCGTGCGGAAGCGATCTCCCAAATCCAAAACTTCGCGAAAGTCCTCCCCCGATCTCCGCTCGCCCGGGCTCTACGTGAACCGCGAGCTCAGCCTACTCGGCTTCCAGTGGCGCGTGCTCGAAGAGGCCCGCAATTCCGCGAATCCGCTGCTAGAACGCCTCAAATTCCTTAGCATTCTGGGCTCGAATCTCGACGAGTTTTTTATGGTCCGCGTCGCCGTTCTCAAGCAGCAAGTTGCCGCCGGGGTCGAAGAGTGCGGCCCCGACGGCACCCTCCCCGCCGATCAGCTCGCCCTCATCCGCGACGAATTCACGCGCCTGATCGCCGCCGCTTATGCGTGCCTGCACGACACACTCATTCCCCTTCTAAAAGACGCCGGCCTCGAAATCCTCAAGTACGATGAGCTCGACAAACGCCAGCGCGAACGCCTCGAAACCTATTTTAACGATTCTGTGTTTGCCGCTCTCACGCCGCTCGGCTTCGACCCCGGCCGGCCGTTTCCCCATATCTCCAATCTCAGCCTGAACATCGCTGTCGTGGTTCGCGACCACAAACGGGTCGAGCATTTCGCCCGCGTCAAAGTTCCCGAAACGATTCCCAAGCTTGTCTCTGCGCAATCTCCCGACGATCACGGCACCGAGCACCTCGATTTCGTCTGGCTCGAGCAACTCATCGCATCCAATCTCAACCAGTTGTTTCCGGGCATGAAGATTGTCGAAGCGCATCCCTTCCGCGTGACGCGCGACGCCGAAGTGGTCATCCAGGAGCTCGAAAGCGACGACCTTCTCGAAACCATCGAAGAAGCCGTCTGGCGTCGCCGCTTCCGCGCGGTCGTCCGTCTCCAGGTCAACGAAAACATTCCCGCCCACATTCTCGACATCCTTACCGAAAATCTTGAAATGGACCCGAAAGACGTCTACCGGCTGCCCGGCTCCCTCGATTTCAGCGGCCTGCGCTACTGGATGAACGTCAACCGCCCGTCCCTCAAGAATCCGCCATTCAATCCGCGCACCCCAGCGCCTCTGGTGCTCCGTTCCGGCGAGGATTTCTTCGGCGTCATTCGCGAAGAGGACGTGTTACTGCATCATCCGTTTGAATCCTTCCAACCCGTCGTTGAATTCCTGCGCCGCGCGGCGCGCGATCCCGACCATCAAAGCGACCCTGTACCGGGTCGGACGCAATTCTCCGATGGTCGAAGTGCTTCTGGAAGCCGTCGAAAACGGTAAGGAAGTCGCCGTCGTAGTCGAGCTCAAAGCCCGCTTCGATGAGGAGAGCAATATCGAGTGGGCCCGCACCTTGGAGCGTGAGGGCGTCCACGTCGTCTATGGGCTCGTCGGCCTCAAAGTTCATTGCAAGGTCGCGCTGGTGGTGCGCAAAGAAGGTGAGGCAATCCGGCGTTACGTTCACCTCGGCACCGGAAATTACAACCCCACCACGGCGCGCCTCTACACCGATCTCAGTTTATTCACGGCCGATGAAACCATCGGCGCCGACGTCACGGACCTCTTCAACTTCCTTACCGGCCACTCCGCCAAGAGCGATTACCAGGCTCTCCTAGTCGCTCCCCTCAACATGCGCCGTGCCATGGCTGGGTTAATCCGCCGCGAGATTGAGCACCAGCAGCGCGGCGAATCGGGCCGCCTCATCTTCAAAATGAACGCTCTCGAAGATCCGGAGATGATTCGCCTGCTGTACGAAGCCTCGCGCGCCGGGGTCCGCATAGACCTCCTCGTTCGCGGCATCTGCTGTCTTCGCCCCGGCGTTCCCGGCGTCAGCGAAAACATTACCGTCACAAGCATTGTGGGACGCTTCCTCGAGCACAGCCGGATCTATTACTTCGGCAACGGCGGCTCGGAAGAAGTCTACGCCGGCAGCGCCGATCTGATGCCGCGCAATCTCGATCACCGTGTCGAGGTTCTTTTTCCCGTTCGCGATCCGCGCTTGGTGCGGCGCTTGAAAGACGACATTCTCGACAAGTACTTAGACGATGTTGTCAAAGCTCGCATCATGCGTGCGGATGGCACATATGAGGCGAACAATTCCGGTGACCCCGCGGCCCCCTTCAACGCGCAGGAGTGGTTCGTCGCGCAATCCGGTTCAAAGGCTTAGGGGTTTCCCCTTCCAACTGGCTGGACGCCCATAGTCCCGCTTTTTTTAGCAGCCGGACCAGTTCGATTCGTTCGTCCGCTTTCAGGATGGAGAGTGCTTTTTCCATGTCGCAGGCGTGGCGCGCATAAGCTTTTTCGATCAGATGCCGCCCCGGTTCGGTGAGCTTCACGATCCGCGCGCGCAAATCGTCCGGGCTCGCCGTCCGCGTTAGCAAACCCTTTGATTCGAGCCGGTCGATTGCCGCCGTGATCGATCCGCTGGTCAGCAGCACCTTTTTGCCGATCGTGTTTACCGGCAGCGGCCCTTTGTTCAGCAGGATTTCGAGCACCGCAAAATCGGTTAGCCCCAGACCCAGGCCGTTCAGGCTTCGCAGCGCGTTCTGCTCGACCGCCCGCGCCGCTTTCCACAGAATCATCCAAACTCGGGGCGCGTTGGTATCTTTCTTCCCTTTCGTGTTCCTGGCCAAATTCCATTTTAACTCGATATCAAGATAAAATGACGCCGATTGGCGAATCTCAGCGAACCTGGGTTTCATCTATCTTGATATCGAGATATCGATTTCACGAGGAATAAACAAATGAAAACTACGTATCAGATCGACCCTGCTCACTCCAGCGCGCAATTCACCGTTCGCCACATGATGATTTCCAACGTCCGCGGCGGTTTCCGCAGCGTTAAAGGGACTGTCATCTACGATTCCGACGAACCCACCGCGTCCTCAGTGGCCGCGAGCATTGACGCGTCCACGATCAGCACTCTTGACGATCAGCGCGACGGCCACCTGAAAAGCCCCGACTTCCTCGATGTCGCCAAATACCCAGAGATCATCTTTAAGAGCACCAAAGTCGAGCCTGACGGCGACGGCGAATATAAAGTGACCGGCGAACTGACGCTCCACGGCGTGACCAAGCCCGTCGTATTGAAAGTAGAAGGCCCGACCGCCGAAGGCAAAGACCCGTTCGGCAACACACGGATCGGGGCTTCGGCTTCCACGAAGATCAATCGCTCCGACTTCGGCCTGACCTACAACGCCGCACTGGAAACGGGCGGAATTTTGATCGGGGACACGCTGAAGCTTGAACTTGAAGTTTCGCTGATCAAAGCGGCGTAAGCTCGCGCGGCTGCCTTCAGCGGTCGCCCAGCGCATTCGTCGCCTGATCGATTACCGCTGTCTCACGCCGCAGGGCGGCCGCCACTCTTGGAATCTGCGATTCAGCCTCGCTCCAATCTTTCCGGTCCATCGCCTCCAGAACACCCGGCAGCGGCTTTGCCTCATACCCGGTATACGCTCCCGGCGCGTAGATCTGATTTCGGAACCAGGGCCGCCCGGGCAACCCCGCAGCATCCGTCAGCTTCGGCCCGCTATCCATCAAGAGACGGTTCACGCGCGCCAGTGTTCCGGCCTCAATGTTCAAGCCGGCCGCCTGCACGCGCGCGACCTCCTTCGCAAATCGCTCTGCGCTTGCCGTCAGGGAGTCCAGCGCGTTCTCAAGCGGGGCGAAATTAAAATGCGCCGGAACTTCGCGCGCGGGGGGCGCCTTAAGCGGCTTTTCCGGATCGCTCACCGCGCCAAATACGCCTTCATCAATCTCCTTGTTGCGCTCGCGAATCTCATCCTGACTCGTCTTGAGCAGTTTCTGCACCTCGCTTACGTAGTTCTTCACGGTATCCGCGAAGCCCACGAAATCGAGCGGCAGCAACTCGCTATCCGCCAGCCGCATCACGGCCGTTCCCATGGTCTGCGACAACGCGCGCCCGTACACAAATTGCGGATCCCCGAAGTGCGTAAACCAGTAGAAATCGTCGTAGATCGAATGATAGATTCCGCCCTCCGTCTCCCCGCCATAGCCGATGTTCGCCGAGGAAATCCCCAGATGATGAATAAACGCGGTATAGTCCGATCCGTCGCCTAGGGCTCCGATCCGCAGATCCGCCCGGTGCCGCGCCTCTTCGCGATCTTCGGGATTCTTGGCACGCGAAATGTTGAGCAGCTGCCGCCGCTTCCAGACCGTCATCTGCGTTTCAGGATCCATCACGTCACGTGCCACCGAGTTGATGAACTTCTCCAGCACATGCGATCCTTCCGCATCGAAAAATCCGCGCCCATTTGTGTCGCTGTTGAAGTAAGCCACCGCGTGTTGTAAAAGTTCGTCGGCGTGCGCCTCCACCCATTCGGTCGAGCCGAGCAGCCCCGGTTCCTCGCCATCCCACGCGCAAAAAACAATCGTCCGCCGCGGCTGCCATCCCTGCTTCTTCAACTCCGAAAATCCGCGTGCTTCTTCAAGCAGCGCCACGAGGCCCGATACCGGATCTTCGGCACCATTCACCCACGCATCGTGATGATTGCCGCGCAACACCCATTCATCCGGGAGCGCCGTGCCGGGCATGCGGGCGATGACGTCATAGATTTTCTTCTGGCCCCAATTGGAAAGCATCTTCAGATGAACTCTCGCCGCCCCCGGACCGATGCGGTAGGTTAACGGCAGCCCCCCGCGCCACTCGTGCGGAGCCACCCGACCCTCAATCGCCTCCAGCAGTGGCTGCGCATCGGCGTAAGAAATCGGCAGCACGGGAATCTTCTGGATGGTCTGCGCCTCGGCCAGCATCAGCCGCTTCGTGCCGGGAATCGATGGCGCGCCCGGGGTCAGCGGATCACCCGGATACTGCGTGTCCATCACGCTCCCGCGCTGCACCCCTGTCTTCGGACGGAACGCTCCCGCCGGGAAAACCTGCCCCGCCCCGTAACCGTCATTCCCCGGATCGGAGTAGATTATGCATCCCAGGGCGCCGTGTTCCGCCGCGACCTTGGCCTTCACGCCGCGCCACCCGTTCCCGTAACGCGCAATCACGATTGCGCCCTTTACGGAGATCCCAAGCCGGTCGAGCTCCTCATAATCCTTCGGCATCCCAAAGTTCACATAAATGAGCGGCCCGGTAACGTCGCCGTCACCCGAGTACGCGTTGTAAGTAGGCAACTGCTCGGCGGCCTGGTTCGATGTCGGGTCCTGGCTTACAACGGGCTCCGTCAAGCTCGCCACGAACGAGTGCGGCGCGATCAACTCGAGCTTGCGTTCCTTTGGGGTCGGGAATAGCACGTCGAAGGTCTCGATATGCGCGTCATAGCCCCACTCTTTGAATTTTGCCAGCAGCCACTCGGCATTGTCTTTGTCGTACGGAGAACCCACGTGATGGGGCCTTGCCGTGAGTCGTCGCATATATTCGCGCTGATTGTCTGCCGAAGGCGCCGCGCGAAACTTCGCCTCCCATTCCCGCTCCGCCGCACTCGCCGACGGAGAGTACCCGTCCAGAGGAGGCGCGGCCACCTCCGCAGCCTGCGCCATCAAACCAGCCAACGTCAGTATCACCACCGCTCGATTCCGCATCGTTTTCTGAGACTACGATATCTGAAACGAAAACGGTTGCCAGCTTGTGCTGTCGCCCGTTGTATTTAACGGCTGAGTGCGCGATTGGTGCTTAGTAGCCTTATCCGTATCCGTCGTAACCGTGGTCCTTGTACCCGCCGACGCCGCCCGCGAGCGCACCAACCGCTGCTCCCTTTCCATGGTCCAGCAGCGGTTTTGCGCCTTTGCGCGGGAGATTCTGTATTTGAAGTGACCGCGCTAAACTGAATTGAACCTGACACTCATGCCGACCAAAACTTTCGCCTTTCTTGCGCTTATTCTTGTGGCTGCGTTTGCAACATCCGCCGCGGCCGCTCCCAAACCCGACTTCACCGGAACGTGGAAACTCAATGTCGAAAAAAGCGAGCTTGGCCCGATGCCCGCGCCCGCCTCAATGATTCTCAAGATCGATCACAAAGACCCTGATCTGAAGGTTGCAACTGCGGCGACGGGCGGGCCGCAGGGCGATGTAAACTACGAATCGAAATACACGACCGACGGCAAGGTGTGTACGAACCAGTTCTTCGATCGCGAGGCCAAGAGCACCCTCAGTTGGGAAGCTGAGAACCTTCTGATCGCCACCAAAGCCGACTTCGGTCAAGGTGAGGTGGCAATCAAAGGCAAATGGATACTCTCGCCTGACGGCAAAACTCTAAAGCAGACCGCCCATGTCGAAACCGGCGGGGGTGCGTTCGATATAACCTACACGTTAGACAAGCAGTAGCCGCGCGTCGTAGCCATGCCATGGACAGAGGGTACATACTGTGCCATTACTGTTTCGATGCATGGATGCCAGAATGCCTGATCGGAAACAATTTCAACAGGTTCCCATACTTGACCCGGAACTGATGCATTTGTTCGATGCATCTCGCCATAGGGTTGTGACGGAAGAGGAACTTCGCGAGCAAAGGGTGAGCTTTGCCTTTGCCAATGCCCCAAATTCCGAACTCATTACAAAGGACAGCGTTCGGGCTGCGTCAACGCCCATTAGGCTCCTGGGCTAAATGGACGCTAGCCGCCACCGAGGATGTCTGTCAGAGAAAAGGACGACCCGCAGCTTTACGCCAAAATCCAAGGGCAGAATCTTTTGCGGCAATATGACTTGCTTACGAATTGTATTGAGATTGGACTAAGTAACGGAATCGAGTTTTTCGACAAATATACGCTTTGGGCCCTGAACTACGCAGCCGTCTCGAATATCTCTCAGTTCGGTGGGCGCTACCGCGAAGAGCCTATCGATGTGGGGAATCACATCCCACCCCATTTTAGGGATGTCCCCAATTTAATGGATCGATTCTTTTCCGTGATCCACGAAAACTGGGAGATCTTGGATCACCCAACAATACTTCCGGCATATGCACTGGGCTGTACACATGTTTACGCACCGTTGAAACTGACCAATTACCGTAGCTATAGCTTCCAGTCATCGAACCGGGGTGCCTGATAGTTCCGTAGATATGCGCAGAGTCGGTCAATCCATCGCGCAAGTCGAGACCCGGACATCTTTTTGACCGGCGCAGGCCCTCGGACACGTACCCAAGTGCTTCTTGGGCATCAAAATTTATATCTTCAGTCGTGAGTTCGGCGGAATCGGCGTAAGCGTCCGGTGAACACCGCCTTCCATAGCGCCGCTGTTCGGTTCATTCTGGAAGCAGGGTGTGGCGATGCGAGAAGAACAGAACACGGAGACACCAGGAACTGGCGGAGTTTTGCGGCGGCATCGCTCCAAGCAGGA
>JBBROU010000090.1:0-21317 GCA_038229055.1 Bryobacterales bacterium
GCATGTGCCGCCGAAAATCGTGCAACAGGTCCGGTGCCTTCCCAGGCTCCGCGGGAGTCTTCACACTTTTCCTGATTTCCTGGGCGGTCCCGTCGGTGAAGCTGAGAATGAGGGATTCGAATTCTTCGTCGACTGTTTCTTTGCCGGTGGCCAGCGTGAGGTGAGCGGTTTCGAGCACGATCACGGGGTCCAGATGGAATGAGCCTTCGCCGGAAAAGACCGCCATGACGGTCTTCCCCAAGACCGGCGCGGTGAAGCTGATCGTACCCGAGTGAAAGGTGAATGTGGCAGTATCGCGCTTGAGAACCAGGTTCTCCACGACATAAGTCCCCGCGATTGCCGCGTTTCGAAGGAGCAAGTAATTGGGATCCGAATTAGCCAATGACGAGAGCTTGTCTTCCACATCGACAACAGTCTCCTGTCTCAGCACCGAAAGCTCGATCGCTAAGTCGATATCACCGCTTACTTCGATAGATTTCTCGAATTTCGAGAAGCCCGTCTTTTCCACCGTAAAGGAGTAAGTTCCAGAGTTCACCTTCAATTCGAACCGGCCGGCTGCCGTGGTGAGCGCGTTTGCCGGCGACGCTAGCGTCGCACCCGTCAACGTGATTTTAGCGCCCATGACAGCAGCATGCTGGGATCGGTCACGGTGCCGGATAAAGTTGCGGCTTTAGCGGCGGGGCGTAATCCTATAACAGACAGAACAAGACAGACAAGGCCGGGTACGAAGGTCGACATTCGTAATCTTTCCGACAATTTGAGCACGTAGAATAGTGACCTGACCGGGCAAAAATGTCAAAAAATCTCGCAGCCGTGTTTTCGGCCCGACACCGACCCGTAGCAATACCGTAACAGACTGAAAACGCGATAAACTAGAGCAGGCCTTGAGGCGTGGGCTGCTGGTAAAACGGGGCTCCCGGGACAGAACATTATGCAAATTTCCTCTCTGCCGCTGGCTTTCCTAGCCTCTTCCGTCACCTCACGCTTCGTGAACGGGCTGCGGGACGATACCTTTGCCGGTATTCATCAGCTCAATTGGTTCGATTGGGCCATGCTGGTTCCGTACTTCACGATTCTGGCGATTCTGTCCGTGTATGGCCTGCATCGGTACGAGACGATCCGGACTTATTTCAAACATCGCAAGAAAGTCGTCGATCAGCCGCCCAGGAAGTTCGACGTGCTGCCGCCGGTCACTGTACAGCTTCCGCTCTTCAATGAACGGTACGTGGTGGAGCGGCTCATCGACGAAACGACCAAGATCGAGTACCCGAAGCACCTATTACAGATCCAGGTGCTCGACGATTCGACCGATGAAACGCACCCGTTCGCCGAAGCTTTAGTGGAACGCTACCAAGCACTGGGCTTTCCGATCGTTTACAAGCACCGTACCAACCGCCACGGATACAAGGCGGGCGCGCTACAGGAAGGTCTGGAGACTGCCACCGGTGAGCTGGTCGCGATCTTCGATGCCGATTTTATCCCTCCGCCGGACTTTCTGATGCGCACGGTCGATCACTTCGTCGATCCGAAGGTCGGCGTGGTGCAGACGCGTTGGAGCTATCTGAACCGCGATTATAATTTCCTTACCGAAGTCGAGGCGATGCTGCTCGACGGCCACTTCATTCTGGAACACGGAGCGCGATCGCGCGCGGGGCTCTTCTTCAATTTCAACGGCACGGCCGGTATTTTGCGCAAGGCGATGATCGAGGATGCCGGCGGTTGGCAGCACGATACGCTCACCGAAGACTCCGACCTGAGCTATCGCGCCCAACTGAAGGGCTGGAAATTCGTCTACATGCCGGGACTGCACTGCCCTTCGGAATTGCCGGTCGAGATGCACGGGTTCCAGGTGCAGCAGTCGCGCTGGGCCAAAGGCTTGACGCAGGTCGCGAAGAAATTGCTGGTCCCGATTCTGAAAGCCAAGCTGCCCTTCCGCGTGAAAGCCGAAGCGTTCCTGCACCTCACTCCGAACATTTCTTACCCGCTGATGATCGTGGTGTCGGCGCTGATGCTGCCCGTGATGATCGTGCGTTTTTATATGGGCGCATTCCAGATCGTGTTCTTGGATCTGCCGCTGATCGTCGCCTCCTTTTGGTCAATCTCCGCGTTTTATGTGATCGCCCAGCGTGAGTTATATCCGAAGAGCTGGAAGCGGTCGATCCTCATGTTGCCCATGCTGATGGCGGTGGGCGTTGGGTTAACCTTGATCAACACTCGGGCCGTGCTGGAGGCGCTATTCGGCGTCCAGACCAGTTTCGTGCGCACTCCGAAATTCGCGATCGAAGGCGGGCACCCGGTTCGCCGTCAGACCGAAGCCCGGAAGTATCGGCGGCGCAGCGGATGGCTGCCTTACATCGAGCTTGCTTGCGGCAGTTATTTTCTGTGGATGGTGTTCTTCGCCATCACGACCAATAACTATCTCTCGATCCCGTTCCTGGCACTCTTCGTGGGCGGTTACTTCTGGGCGGGCCTCTCGACGCTTTACAGCGAGCACCAGGACCGGCTGCAGTGGATGCGGCAGCGCAAGCTGGAATTGCAAACGTCACGATGACGGGCGCCATGGTGCGCGAAGCGGCGCATCGCATCAGACCTCTGGCCAAACACACTCCGGTGATGACCTCGCGCAGTGCGGACTCCCGCGCGGGCGCGAACGTCTACTTCAAATGCGAGAACTTTCAGCGCGGCGGCTCGTTTAAGATTCGCGGGGCTTCGAATCTCATTCTGTCGCTGGATCAAGCGCAACTGGAGCACGGCGTGGTCGCGTTCTCATCCGGAAATCATGCGCAAGCGACGGCGATTGCCGCGCGCCATGTAGGAACGCCGGCTACCATCGTGATGCCGCTCGATGCGCCACGTTCCAAGGTGGAAGCGACCCGCGATTTCGGCGCGACGATCGTAACCTATGACCGGCTGCGCGAAGATCGGGAGGCGATCGCGGCGGACATTCTGGCCAAGACGGGAGCCACGCTCGTGCCGCCTTACGATCACGAATTCATCATCGCGGGCCAGGGAACTTGCGCGCTGGAATTGATGGAAGAAGTGGGGCCGCTGGATGCGCTCGTAGTTTGCCTGGGAGGCGGGGGGCTGTGCTCCGGATCGGCCGTGATTGCCCACGAACTCAATCCGGCGATTCGTGTCTTCGGCGTCGAACCGGAGCGAGCGAATGACTGGCACCTGTCCATGCAAGCGGGAAGGCGTGTTGCGATTCCTCCTCCGGATACGATCGCCGACGGGCTTCGTTCGCCTATGCCAGGCAAGCTCGCGTTTCCGATTCTGCAGCATCATCTTGAACGGGTCCTGCTGGTCACCGAAGAGGAAATCCGCGCAACGATGAGATTCCTTCTGACGCGAATGAAGCTAATGGTGGAACCCAGCGGGGCGGTGGCGGCTGCCGCTGTTTTGTTCGGAAAAATACCGCAAAACTCGACACGCATGGGAGTCATCCTATCCGGTGGAAACGTCGACCTGGAATTCCTCTCTACAGTCATACAATTGCCTTAAAGTTTGGCAAGCCGAATGCTTATTCTTGGGTGTCCGGGCAAACCGGAAAATTTGAGGAGGATACGAAAATGCTTGCAATGTTAGGTGTAGTTTTCCTGGTTATTTGGCTGCTCGGTTTGACCGCTTTCCACGTGGCCGGTGGCTTCATTCACCTGCTGCTGATACTGGCAGTCATCTCGATCGTGATGCACTTTGTGCGCGGCCGCAGTGCTGTGTGAAGAAGCTTTGATCTGAACCGCCCGAAGCCGCCCAAACAAGGCGGCTTCGTGGCCGGTGCCGCGGCGTCTACACTAGAGGCGTGCGGCATCTGCTGTTGCTGTTCCTTCCATTCCCTCTCTATTGCGGCGCCGGCTCGGAGCTGGCCACCAGTCTCCATAAGACCGACTTAGACTCCCAACAGTGCTACCGGGTTCGCGATCTAACCCTTGTTCGCGACGAAGCCAAGATCTTTTTGACCGACGGCTACCTCATTTTCGGCAAGCCCGCGGGCGGTCGCCGCATTTCGGCAGTTTTTTCCTCTGAGGTGGAAGGTGGCGATGCCGAAGTCCTCTTGCTGCCACCCAATCGGGGCGAACGGAAATCCCTGGCATCGTATATCGGCGCGCCAACTCTAAGCGAACATATTACGGCGGGCGTTTTTTTGTTTTCCGACGATACCTATGACGATCTGATGCGCGCGATTCACGCCAGCCCCTACATCAAGAAAGTCGATGAGATGGGCCCCGTGCTCGCGGAGAAATGGGCGCCGGTGCTGCGGAACATCACCGCGAGTTTCGAATCGCGGCTTACCTTGGATCTTTTGACGCAAAATCCGAAGCGGCGCGGTTTCTTCGCTGCGACGGTAAGCGGCAAGCAGCTTGGAAATTTCGACATTGTTTACGATCCCCGGTCGGCTGAGCAGTTGCTGGTCGGCCAGTTCGCAGCGCGGAACAATCAAACGTTTCTGGACATCTGGACCAGCTTTCGGTCGTCGACGTTCCGGAATGCGGTTTATGAACCTGAGTTTCGGGTGAGCGACTACCGCATCAGCGCCACTCTCGATCCCGACCTCACATTGAAAGCGGTGACGCGAGTCAAAATCAAGCTCAGCGGCGCGATTCCGGAACGCGCGCTTCCGTTCGATATCTCGCAACGAATGGATGTGACCGCCGCCACGGTCGACGGCGAGCCGGCCGAAGTGTTTCAGCGCGAGTCCGTCCGCGAGAATCTGTTTAGAAACGGAGCCAATGAAACCATCGTAGTGATTGCGCCGAAGCTGCTCGATCCGGAGATCGAGCACGAAGTGGAGCTCCAGCACTCGGGCAAGGTCGTCTTCGACGCCGGCCATCACGTCTACTTTGTCGGATCGCGCGGCAACTGGTACCCGGGCAGAGGCCAGCAGTTTGCCCTTTTCGATCTCACGTTTCGCTATCCACGCACTTTGGATCTGGTCTCGGCCGGAGAGGTGATGGAAGACAAGATCGATGGCGAGTGGAAAGTGACGCGGCGCGCAACGGGCACTCCGATCCGGCTCGCGGGTTTCAACCTTGGGATGTACCAACGGGAGAAAATCGTGCGCGGTGAGTTCACCATTGAAGTGTGCGCGAATCGAACTCTCGAAGAAGCGCTGCAGCCACCCGTCATCGAGCCGGCTCTGGAGCAGCCTCACAGAACGCGCCCGCAGATGGCCCTGGGCCCGGAGATCACGGCTGCTCCCGATCCGCTTGGCCGCCTTAAGGATTTGGCCGTGGAGGTTGCGGCAGCGATGGAATTTTACACCGCGCGCTTCGGGCCGCCGCCGCTGCGATCCATCGAAGTGTCGCCGGTCCCCGGAACCTTCGGACAGGGATTCGCGGGGATGATCTACCTTTCCACGCTCTCGTATTTGCGGCCGTCGGAACGCGTGCTCGCGAATCTTCCGGAGCATCAGAAAATTTTCTTCGCGGAGATGCTGTACGCCCACGAAGCGGCGCACCAATGGTGGGGCAACATCGTGACGTCCGCGGATTATCACGACGATTGGATTATGGAGGCGCTGGCGAATTATTCAGCGCTGCTGTATGTCGAGAAACATCGAGGCTTCAAGGTCTCCGAGACGGCGCTCGAGGAGTACCGCCGCGAGTTACTCGCCAAAACGGAAGGCGACGAGATTGTCGATTCGATTGGACCGCTGGCGCATGGGTCGAGGCTGGAGAACTCGCAACATCCCGGCGCGTGGACGTCGATCATCTATGGAAAAGGCACGTGGGTGATGCACATGCTGCGCAGGCGGATGGGCGACGAACGCTTCCTGCGGATGCTGAGGCAGTTGCGGAAGCGTTATGAGTATCGGCCTATCAGCACGCCGCAGTTCCAGGCTTTGTGCGCGGAGTTCATGCCGCCGCATTCGCCCGACCCGAAGCTCGATTCGTTTTTTGAGCAGTGGGTTTACGGGACGGGGATTCCGGCGCTCCAGATGAAATCGAAGGTGGCACGGCAGGGCACCCAATGGAACGTTAGCGGGACGGTCACCCAGCGAGACGTCGACGATGATTTTTCGGTGGAGGTTCCGATCGAAGTGCAATTTGGCAAGACCCGCACGATGCACGTGGTTCGCAGTTCATCCGAACCGGTTTCGTTCAGCTTCGGTGTGCCCACAAACGCCGCAAAGGTGTCGCTCGACCCGCAAAACGGCGTTCTGAAGCGCTGAAGCGAGAAGATTGAACTCGCCCCGCACTACACTCACGTGCGGGAACCATTCATTCTGCCGCTCGCCGGTCTCTGCGCGGGTCTGTTGTTATCGCGCTTTGTCTCGTTCGAAAAGTATGAGATCTATGGGCTGATCGCAGTGTTCACCGCGCTGGCGATTTTCGCGCTCTGGCGCGGCATCAAAAGAACCGCCATGGCGGCGTGCCTCTGTGCGTTTGTGGCTGCGGGCATTCTGGTGAATGTGGCGCATCGCCCGCCCGCGCCTCCCGAGTTGGATGCGGAAGACCGTGCGCCGGTAATCCTATCGGGCTGCGTCGTAGAACCTGCCGTGCTGAACCAGGATCGCGAACAATTTGTGCTCGAGCTCGGCCCGAATGCGCGGGCGCGCGTCAACTTCTATCTGCGCGAAGGCGAAGAGGCGCCGGTGCTTCGCTATGGACAGCTTGTCGAGATCGACGCGAAGGTCCGGCGGCCGCACAATTTCCAGAACCCCGGCGAGTTCGATTATGTGCATTTTCTGGCGCGGCAGCATATCTACTGGAGCGCTTCCACAGCCGCGGGCTCGCAGGTCCGATTTCTTCCGGGGGAATGCGGGTCGCGCTTCATGAAGGCGATATTCACTATCCGGACCGCGGCGCTCGACCGCATCGAGGATCTCTACCGCGGCAATCCTTACAACATCGCGATGATGCAGGCGATCCTGATTGGCGAATCGACGAAGTTGGAGAAGGTCTGGACCGAGCAGTTCCGGTCGACAGGCACGTTTCATGCGCTGGTAATTTCAGGCAGCCACGTCGCGGTGCTGGCGGCGTTCTTCCTTTTTCTGCTGCGTCTCTGTTTCGTGCCGAGGGGTTGGGCCATGCTGCTGACCGTCCTCGCCGCGTGGCTGTATGCGCTGGTAACGGGATGGCAAGCGCCGGTGATCCGGTCGGCGGCCGGGATGACGCTGTTCGCGGTCTGCCGATACTTCTACCGCGAGGGCCGCATTCTCAACGTGGTTGCGGCCATCGCCTTTTTCTTTCTCCTGCTTGACCCGGAGCAATTGCTTGACCCCAGTTTTCAACTCTCATTTCTGGCGATCGCGCTGATCGGTGCGTTCGCGATTCCGCTGATCGATCGCACCACCGGGCCGCTGGCGAGCGGACTGAAGCAATTGAATGACGACAATCGCGACATGCATTTGGACCCCCGCGTGGCGCAGTTTCGCATCGAAGTCAGGCTGCTGATCAAGACGCTGACGATGATGCGCTGGCCCAAACGCGCCGCGGCTTTCGTTGTTCTTTCATCAGCTCGCGTTTCGCTGTTTGGCTACGAGTTGATAGTTACCTCATTCGTGGTGCAGGTCGGCCTGGCACTCCCGATGGCGGTCTACTTCCATCGCGTTTCCTTCTCGGGATTGTCGGCGAATGCGATTGTGGTGCCGCTGCTTGGATTGGTCGTCCCGATCGGCTTCGTTGCTGTCTTTACCGGATGGCATGTACCGGCTATCGTGGCGGGCTGGCTGCTGGCGGCATCGCAGACGACGGTGAACTGGCACGCTCGGATGGAACCGAACTGGCGCATTCCGGACCCGCCACTGTGGCTGGCCGTCTTGTTTGCGGCAGTGCTGACGCTAGCGGCGACGCGTTTGAAATTCGCGTGGCTGCGCGTGCTTGCGGGGGCCGGGGTGCTGGCGTGCCTGGGGCTGATTGTCTGGTCGCCGTTCGCGGCGCATGTCGCGCCCGGGATTCTCGAAATGACGGTGATCGACGTGGGCCAGGGTGACAGCGTGCTGCTGGCATTTCCGAACGGCAAGCTCATGCTGGTGGATGGCGGCGGCATTCCGGGCTTCGGTCGAAAGGTTAAGACGAAGATCGACATCGGAGAAGACGTCGTGTCGCCCTACCTGTGGAGCCGCGCGATCCGGCGCATTGACGTGGTCGCCCTGTCGCACGCGCATGAAGATCACATTGGCGGGCTCCCGGCGATCCTACAGAATTTCGAGGTCGGCGCGTTGTGGACGGGTGCGACGCCCGACAGCCCAGCCTGGGAAAAGCTGCGCATTCGAGCGGCTGAGCGCCACGTTCCCATCACGCATTTACTGCAAGGGCGGTCATTCGATTTCGGCGCGGCGCACCTGGAAATCATCGCTCCCTCGGCCGATTACGTTGCGGCAGAAACGCCGAAAAACAACGATTCCCTCGCCTTCCGCGTCACGTATGGGCGAAGTTCCTTCCTGCTGACCGGCGACATGGAAAAACAGATCGAGGGCGACCTTGCCGCGTCGCATCTTTTGCAGAGAACCGACGTGTTGAAAGTGGCCCATCACGGCAGCAAGACATCCACAACGCAGGAGTTTCTGGAAGCCGTGCGTCCCGCCGTGGCGGCCATCTCCGCGGGATTCGAGAACTCCTACGGGCATCCAGCCGCTCTTACGATGGAACATTTGCATGAGGCACACGCCGACGTCATCCGCACCGACGAGCACGGGCTCATTTCGATTCGGAGCGACGGCCGGCGGATTTGGATCGGGGAAGTCGGGCCGGACGCGGCCCCGCGATTACCGGTCTTCTTCGGTGGAACCGGGTACTTCTGAAAGGGCCGCGGCCTCGCCGGCTAGCTCTGCCTCTAAAGCGGCTTTGGGCCCGGCTTCCCGCGCCTCCGCAATGGCGCGCTCGGCATCGGCCAGTCGCGATTGAGGAACCTGCACTTGAACTTCTAACGAAGGAATGCTGCTCGTCCCCACCACCATCGATGGAATGTCGTTGGCTTCGAGGATGCCGTGTATGGCCATCGCCTCCATTTCGCCATCGGGCGTCGCCGAGCTAAAAAAGGGTACCAAGTCGAGCAGATGGGAATCGTTTTCGTGCGCCATGATACCCCCAGGATATCGTAATGATTGAGCTCTGGACTAAAATGAGTTCGTAAGTAAGTAAGGAGAAGAACATGGCCCAGAATGACGGCGTAAGTTGGAGTTGGTTTGTTGCGGGAGCGATTGTAGGTGCCGCGGTTGCGCTGCTGTACGCGCCCCAGACCGGCGCGGAGACGCGCGAACTGATTAGCAAAAAGACCGACGAGGCAGCCGAAGCGTTGAGCGGAAGCAGCCAGGATATGGTCGACAAGGGAAAGGACCTCTACGATCGCGGCAAGCAGATTGCCGACGATGCCGCCGAGTTGTTTGAACGGGGACGCAAGCTGGTTCGAGGCTAGTCTGCTCGCTGTCGGCGACTTTCATATTCGCCTGATTCGGGCTGGAGTGTATTGGTGGGATGGGGGCGCGGTCTTCGGCGTCGTTCCGAAGACCCTCTGGTCGAAGAACCTACCAGGCGATGAGTTCAACCGCGTTCCGCTCGCCTTCAACTGCTATCTGATCGAAACGCCGGATTCCGCGCTGCTGATCGAGACCGGAGGAGGCACGGAGTTCGACGCACGCGCCCGGGAGCGAATGCGTCTGCCGGAGCGCCTTGAGCCGCTGCGCGATGCAATTGCACGTAACGGCTTCGATCCGGATAAGATCGACACCGTGATCAATTCGCATCTGCATTGGGACCATTGCAGCGGCAATATGCAGGGAGGCGAGCCCAGTTTTCCGAACGCGACTTATTACACGCAGCGCGCCGAGTGGGAGTACGCGCACACCCGGCATCCGCGTGACAGCGTGAGCTATCGCGATGAGAACTACGATCCTCTAGTCTCATCGGGGCAGATGCGGCTGCTGGATGGCGACTTCGAGCTTGCTCCCGGCATCCAATTGAAAGTAGCGCCGGGCCACAATCGGGACATGATGATCGTGAAGGCTGTGTCGGGCGGCGAGACGTTCTGTTTCTTCTCCGACCTGATTCTGACGGCGCAGCACGTGCAGCCCACCTGGGTCGCCGGCTTCGATCTTTTCCCGGTGACTGCGATCGATACGAAACTAACGCTGCTCGACGAGGCTTACCGCGAGGGATGGTGGTGCGGTTTTGGCCACGACACGCGGACAGCATTCGCCAGAATAGATGTGGAGCGAGGCAGATATTACGCACATGCAGAAATTAGCTGAGTTTAAGAACGAGCCATACACCGATTTTTCGGTTCCGGGGAATCGCAAGCGCATGGAAGCGGCGCAGGAAAAAGTGCGCGGCGAGTTGGGTCGTGAGTACGATCTGCTGATCGCAGGCGAGCGACGCAAAACGGAGGCCAAGGCGAAGTCGACGAATCCGGCACGGCCGTCGGAAGTGGTCGGGATTCTGCAAAAGGCATCCCCGGAGATGGCCGCCGAAGCTGTGGAATCGGCCTATGCCTACTTTCCGGAGTGGTCGCGCACGCCGGCCCTGAGCCGCGTCAACATGCTGCTACGAGCCGCCGAGTTGCTGCGTGAGCGCAAGCTGGAGTACAACGCGTGGCTGGTGTTCGAGGCCGGCAAGACGTGGCCCGAAGCGGAAGCCGAAGTCGCCGAGGCCATTGATTTCTGCGAATACTACGCGCGCGAAATGGTGCGTCTGCGCGGTCCGCAACCCGTTGTGCAATTGCCGGGCGAGAAGGACGAACTTCGGTATTTAGCGCTCGGCGTGGGCGTGGTGATTCCGCCGTGGAACTTCGCGCTGGCGATTCTGGCGGGGATGACGGTCGCGGCGCTAGTGACCGGGAATACGGTCATCATCAAGCCTTCCAGCGAGACGCCGACCGTTGCGGCGAAGTTCGTGGACCTGCTTTTGGAAGCCGGATTTCCGCCGAAGTCGTTCTGCTTTCTTACCGGAAGCGGCGCGGCCATCGGTGACATCCTGGTGACTCATCCGAAGACGCGGTTTATTTCGTTCACCGGTTCGCGCGACGTTGGCTTGCGGATCAACGAGCTCGCGGCCAAGCATCAGCCGGGGCAGCTTTGGATTAAGCGTGTCGTCGCTGAAATGGGCGGGAAAGACGCCATCGTGGTGGATGCCGAGTGCGACCTCGATAAAGCGGTGGACGGTGTGCTGTATTCGGCCTTCGGATATCAGGGTCAAAAGTGTTCGGCCTGCTCACGGGCGATTGTGCATCAGAAGATTTACGACGAGTTTCTGGACAAGCTGCAATCGAAGGCCAAGACGCTGAAGGTGGGGGCGCCGGACGATCCTCAGAATTACATGGGACCGGTAATCAGCGCGAATGCACAGAAGACGATTCTGAAGTACATCGAGACGGGCAAGACCGAGGGCCGGCTGCTGACCGGCGGCGATGGGGCGAGCGGCGAAGGCTATTTCATCGCGCCGACGATTATCGCGGACGTCGATCCGAAGGCGCGCATTTTCCAGGAAGAAATCTTCGGCCCCGTGCTGGCCGTAACGCGGGCTCGCGATTTTGAGCAGGCGCTCGACATGGCTAACGATTCGCAGTACGGGCTCACCGGAGCGGTCTTCTCGACCAACCAGCAGCATGTGGAGGCCGCGCGCGAGAAATTCTTTGTAGGCAACCTTTACGTGAACCGCAAATGCACCGGCGCCATGGTGGGAGCCCATCCCTTCGGTGGGTTCAATATGTCGGGGACGGATTCCAAAGCCGGCGGTCCGGATTATCTGCTGCTCTTCCTCCAGGGCAAGAGCATTGCTGAAAAGACCGCCTGATGTTAGCCTGAAGATGCCCCGATTTGAAGGGGACCAGTAAGTTCAAAGAATAGGGTCAACTCTGTTCGACGCGGCGCGATTTTGGGCAGGCCTTCCCTCGGGAGCGCCTGCCCGCCGCATTTTGGGCTATCTATTCCCGGGCAGCTTCGTCCAACTCTCCCGAGGGGACATGATGCAACGGGAAACATGGCAGATCGTTTTAGCCGCCGCGATAGCGGGATTTATCGGGGCGGGCACAGAACATTTCGCGACCGTGCGCTCGGTGCACGCGCAAGAGCTGACGCACCCCAAGACGCTCACGACCGAGCGCCTGGTGCTGGTCGACTCGAGCGGGCAACGGCGCGCGGTGTTGTCCGCATCGCCGAATAGCGGTGCCCTGGTTCTGATGGATTCTGGCGGGCGCAAGCGGCTGGAACTGGACGGGGCTGGAACCATCCGCATTTTTAATGAGCAGCAGCGACCCGTGTGGATCGCGCCGGAAAGCATGCGCATGTTCCCGTTGAGCGAGTAAGCTGAAGGCTGGGGTGCCAGCATGAAGCTCCTTGGCCTGATGTTGCTTCTCACAGGGAATGCGGCGCAAGCATTGTCGCCGATCGTCTCACAGGATTTTGAAAACGGCGAGTCGGTGTGGATCGCTATGGGTCCATCCGCAACCGTACACATAACTCACGACGCCGCCAACGTGAAGGCAGGTAAGTTTGCGCTGCAGTTTGAGTACACGGCCGGAAAGGGGATCAACCTGGCGCTGTTGCCCCTGGCGGACGTGCCGGTGGGCGGCATGAAGACCATCCGGTTCTGGTTGAAGACGGAACGGGCAACCGGCGTTGCAGTGATATTAAGCGAAAAGGATTCGGATGGGGGGCGTTACTCAGCAGTGGTTTGGTCGCCGCGCCAACAATGGCAGCATGTCGAGTTGACGCCTGCGGATTTCATGCTGAGCGAAGGGCCGAACGATCCGAAAGACACCGACGGCAAGCTCGACTTAGACCTACTGCAGGCGGTGGGCGTCGTCGATATTGGCCAGATGTTCGCGGCGGTCCAGCCGGGCGACGCTGGGCCCATTTGGATCGATCCGCATAGCGGCGCCCAGACGCTTTGGCTTGACGATTTTGAGATGCTCGACTCGGCTCCGGTGGGTAAATCCGCCGGCAAGGCGGACGGCATCGTGATCGACGATTTCGCGCGACAGCAGTTGGCCTGGCTAACTCTGGGTGGGGCGGATTTAAGTCTGGATTCTTCCGGAGGGCCGCTGAAGATGCGTGCCCTGAAGGCCAGTTACCAGCAAATCGAGGGACGCTACGTGCTGATCAGCCGTCCGCTGGGGAGATTGGATCTTCGAAAGATGAATCGCCTCGCATTCGACATCGCCTCCGACAGCCCCGCGCATCTGGTGATATCGCTCGAAGAGCGCAGCCCGGGCGCGGAGCAAGGCCCGCGCTACATCGTGGATATCGATGTGCCCGGGGGTAAATCGGATCGCCGGGAACTGGACCTCGCGGCGTTCCAGCTCGATGAGAATGGGCCCAAAGACGGCAACGCCAAGCTCGATCTCGACCAGATCAAGACCATTTCGATTGTCGATGTAACGGCTGCGTCGACCCAGGAAACTGCGAAAAACACGTTTTGGATCGGCGATATCCGCGCGGTCTCGAGGCCCTAGTTTAGACGTCTGCCCAGGCGTGTTTGCTCGAGCTCTCCAGCACCTTATCGAGAATCTGCAACTGCCTTAAGCCATCGGTAAATTGCGGATACTCGACCTCGGCCGAACGGTCCGCGACAGTTTTGTAAAAGCGCCGGAACAATTGCTTAAAGGTGTCGTCGTAGCCCTCGCTGTGGCCGCCGGGCAAGTCGGCATAGGACTGCGCGGCCGGCTGCATCAGCGACGGATCTTTGACGATGATCTGATTGGGTTCGTTTCGATGCCCCATCCACAACTCATCGGGCTTTTCCTGATCCCACGTAACCGAACCTTTCGATCCGTAGATCTCCATGCACAGCCGGTTCTTGCGGCCGCTGGAAACCTGGCTGACGGTAAACGCGCCTCGTGTGCGCTCGCCTAAGCGCAACAACACGGCAGCGAAATCTTCGGTGTCGATCGAGACTTCTTCGAACTCATCGGGCCGTGTCTTTTTTCCAGCGAAGGTTTCAATGGAGCCCTTCGGTTTCTTGCGCGTCTTATGGAAGGTCTGGAGATCCGCGCACAGCGAGGTGATGCGCAGGCCCGTCAGATGCTCCACCATGTCGCACCAGTGCGTCCCGATGTCGGCGAAGCAGCGCGAAGGGCCGTTGGCGGCGGTGTCGATGCGCCAGTTCCAATCGGTATCGTAGAGCAGCCAGTCCTGTGAGTACGTGCCTTGGACGGCGTAAATTTCCCCGAGTTCCCCGGCTTCGCGAAGCCGGCGGATGTTCTGGACCAGGGGGTAGTAGCGCAGATTATGAAACGTGCAGTTGGCGAGCTTTTTCTCTTTGGCGAGAGTCACCAGTTCTTGTGCTTCGGCAACGCTGGTGGCCAGCGGTTTCTCGCAGAGCACGTGCTTGCCCGCCAGCAGCGCGGCTTTCGCCATCGGAAAATGAAGCACGTTCGGAGTGCAAACGTGTACCGCGTCGATCGATGGGTCTTTCAGCAGCTCATGATAGTCGCCGGTGGTACGCTCCACACCGACTTCATCGCCGAATTTGCGGGCCTTTTCGGGGCTGCTGGCGGCGATTCCGGCAACCTCCACGTTCCCCAGGCGGCGAATGCCTTCGGTGTGAACCCGGCCCATGAATCCGGTGCCGAACACTGCGGTTTTCAGTTTGCGCATAGATATATCGGGTCCACTTTATCGCAATTGCTGCTACAGTGATAGTCAAGCTATATGGTGGTCCTGATCCGTTTCCCGCGCGGCCCGATGGTGTCACGCAGGCGCGGCAAAAGTGGTAGCGCCCTCTCCGTCTTCGCAGGATTCGTCACGCTGGTTTCAGTGACCAGCTTCATTCTTGCCGTGTGGCGGTTCGGTGCCGACCTGGAGTGGTTCGGCCCCTTCGTTATCTCCGACGGTTTCTTCTCTCACGGCCAAGTTTGGTTAGCGCTCGCCGTCGGCTTGCAATACGGTTCCTGGCGTTTGAAGAGGTATGCGAAGTCTAGCGTGCCCGTCGAAACACTGGAGCCCGCCGTCATCGAAGAAGGGCCAAAAAGTCGCGCCGTAGGCATTTGATATCCTGAGGCTAGGATTTCACTTCATGCGATACGATACGCGGTATCGGTCCAGCGGTTCCCAGTTCTCCCGTTTTTTCCCGACGGGAGTTAAGTGGTTGTTGATCTCAAACATAGCTTTTTTCCTGCTGTATTTTTTCGCGGAGCGCAGCGATTATGGGCAGTATTTCCGCTTGTTCGCATTGGTCCCGAGAGCAGTTCTGCAGGGCTACATTTTTCAGCTCTTCACCTACATGTTCCTGCACGATCCGGGCGGGTTCGGGCACATCCTGTTCAATATGCTGACGCTCTGGATGTTCGGGGCGGACCTGGAACGTACTTGGGGAACGCGCCGGTTCCTGAGCTACTACCTCTCCTGCGGCATGTTCGCGGGCGTATGCGTCGTCGTCGCGAGCCTGATCTTCGGCGGCCTGGACATGCGGACCATCGGGGCATCGGGCGCCATCTACGGGTTGCTGCTCGCGTTCGGAATGTTGTATCCGGATCGCACCATTCTGTTCAGCTTTCTATTTCCCATAAAAGCTAAGTACTTTGTCATGATTCTCGGCGCGATCGCTTTCCTTAGCTCGTTCAACGTGAATAGCAAAGTCAGCAATATCGCGCATCTCGGGGGCATGCTGTTCGGGTACATGTACCTCAAGATGCGCTTCGCGCGGATGGATCTGAGCTTCGCCCGAACGCAATACAACCAATGGAAGCTGCAGCGCGCCAAGAAGAAGTTCCAGGTTTACATGCGTAAACACGGCAAGGATCGCGAGCCTTGGGTCCATTAGGAACGGCGGTTGCCCGGAAACGTCCAATCGGTTTAGTTCGTCTTTAGAGATACGATAGTTTCCTGAAGGACTCCTTCCATGAAAATCTGGATTGCTTTATTAAGTGCGGCCGCTGTAATCGGTACCGGAATTTGGGCCCAGGAAGGGCCGACGACCACCGGTCAGACCGTGGCCAAGCCCCGCAAGAAAGACGCCGGCGAGCCGGATCTCCCCAAAATTCCTTCCAAGCTGAAGAACAAAGGCGACGTTCCCGAGGCGCTGCCCAGCTTCAAGGTGGATACCAATGTGGTCAGCCTGGACGTGGCGGTCCTCGACAACAAGGGGCACTTCATTCCGGGAATTCCGCGTGGCAACTTTCGCGTGCTGGAAGACGGCGTGCCGCAGCAAGTCTCCAACTTCGGGTTCACCGAAGCGCCGATGACGGTGGCGCTGGTCATCGAGTTCAGCAATCTTTTTCAGCAATACTACACCGAAGGCTGGTACCAGACGCTGGTCGCCGCGTACGGCTTCGTGGAGACGCTGAAGCCGGAAGATTACGTCGCCGTGGTGGCGTATGATATGCGACCCGAGATTCTTTCGGACTTCAGCACGGATCGCCGCAAGACCAGCGAGGCACTGCAGCGATTGCGTATCGCTTCGTTTTCAGAGTCGAATATGTTCGACGCCCTGGTCGATATGGAAGACCGGATGACCAGCATTGAGGGCCGCAAAGCGATTGTGCTAATTGGATCGGGGCTCGACACCTTCAGCAAACTGACTTTCGACAAGACGCGCCGCAAGCTCCAGGACGACGCCGTGCCGATCTACGCGCTAGGCACCCTGCAGGCCATGCGTGAGCGCGCCGACGCTTCCGGCCGAATGGGCGCAATCCAGCGGATGGACTTTCTGCAGGCCGACAACCAGATGCGCACGTTTTCGAAAGAAACCGGCGGCATGGCGTTTTTCCCGCGCTTCATCGGCGAGTTGCCCAGCATCTTCCAAAACATCCAGCAGGCGTTGCGCAACCAGTATTCATTGGGTTATCAGCCTACCAATCAAGCGAAAGACGGCAAATTCCGCAAGATCAAAGTGGAGCTGGTGGACCCGCGCACGAATCAGCCGCTGCCGGTGAAAGACGAGAAGGGTAAGCCGATCAAGTACCAGATCATCGCGAAGGCGGGCTACACGGCTCCTCGGGAAGTTGAGTGACAGTTCGGCGCGATAAGTCAAGAAGTCGATTTGGTTTTTTTTGATGCTGATGCGAATGCGTTGACTCGGTGTCACGGGTCTGTTACCTTTGCTCGGTCCCATGAACAAACCGGATCGCCCTCATTCCAGCCCTCAAAGAATTTTGCTTGTCGATGACAATATCCATGGTCTTGTGGCGCGGCGCCAAGTCCTCGAAGAACTCGGGTACGAAGTCGGAACTTCCACCAGCGCCGAATCCGCGCTTCAGATCTTTTCGCAGCAACACTTCGATCTGGTGGTCACCGATTACAAGATGTACGAAATGGACGGCCTGCAGTTGATCGCGCATCTGGGCAAGATCGCGCCCAGCGTGCCCACCATCCTGCTGTCGGGCTTCGTCGAGCCTCTCGGGCTGACCGAAGAATCGACGGGAGCCAGTGCGGTACTCTCGAAGAGTGCGGGGGAAGTGGGCCATCTGACGCGCGCGGTCCACATTTTGCTGGCGGCTCGCGTGAAGCGGAAGCCGGCGTCTTCGCAGAGATCGTCGTCGGCGGCAGCCAGCCGAAAAGGCTAGCCCGGCAAAATAAGGACGAGTCATTCACAAGGGTTCTCATTCAAGGGCAAAGTTCTGGGTTGCAGCCCTTTTTCTAAGTGTGTTGACGCGGGATGCGGTGGCAATCTCACGCCCCTCTGCTCGCAAGCACGCGCGCACAGCCCGTCGCAAGCAACCCACTCGTAAGCCAACGACCAACGACGAGCGGACTGCATTGCGTTGGATGAAGTCGCTCAAGCTGCGGGATCAGATCGCGCAACTCGTGGTGATTCCGTTCAGCGGGCAGGCGCTGAATCCGAAATCCAAGACGGATCGGGAGTTCGTGAATCTGGTCAAGAAGACCCACGTCGGCGGCCTGATTCTGGTCAACGTTTCGCAGGGCCACCTTGTGCAGCGGGCCGACCCGGCGACGGTGGCGGGAATCGTCAACCGGATGCAGAAGTACGCGCGCATTCCGCTGATCGTCTCGGGCGATCTGGAGCGCGGCGCTTCCATGCGGTTCAACGACACCACTATTTTTCCGCACGCGATGGCCTTCTCAGCGGCGCGCGATGCTGCCGCCGTGCGCTATGAAGGCGAGGTTACGGCGCGCGAGGCCCGCGCCATCGGCCTGCAATGGGTGTTCTATCCCGTCGCCGATGTTAACAACAATCCCGACAACCCCATCATCAACATCCGCTCGTTTGGAGAGAACCCGGCCGATGTATCGCAGTACGTGACGGCATTCATTCAGGGCGCGAATCGGAATCCGAAACAGCGCGTCCTGACGACCGCGAAACATTTTCCCGGACACGGCGATACATCCGTGGATTCGCATCTGAACCTGGCCACGATCGCCGGCGATAAGAAGCGGCTGTCCGACGTTGAGCTGGTGCCATTTCGCGCTGCGATTGCCGCGGGCGTGGATTCTGTGATGACGGCGCACATCGCTGTGCCGGCGCTCGATGCACCGGAAATGCCGGCGACGTTGTCGCGCACGATCATCACCGATTTGTTGCGCGACGAGCTGAACTTCCGCGGCGTTGTAGTCACCGATGCGTTGGAGATGGGAGGGATCGTGAAGGGCTTCGGCGGCGGCGAGGCTGCAGTGAGGGCGCTCGAAGCGGGTGCCGATGTGCTGCTGATGCCTTCCGATGCGCTGGAAGCGATCGATACCGTCGCGGCGGCGGTAAAGAATGGGCGTATCAGCCGGGAACGGATTGCGCAAAGCGTGGCGCGCCTGCTTGCCGCCAAGGCGCGCGTCGGGTTGGGCACGCGGAAGCTTGTGAACCTAAAGGCGATCCCAAAACTTGTGAATACGCCTGAGACGAACGCCCGTTCGCAGCAGATTGCGGAACGCGCGGTCACGCTCGTGAAGAACGACAGTCAACTGGTCCCGCTGCGCGATCCCGCCGCCGCGTGCTTCGTCATTCTTAAAGAGGGCAACGCTTCCGTGCAAGGTCAGGCTTTTGTGCAGGAACTGCAACGGCGCGCGCCGGCAGCCAAGTTCATGACGCTGGATTCGCACATGGAAGATACGGAACTGAACTCCTACGAGCAACAGTTGCAATCGTGCGGGACGCTGGTAGTTTCAGCGTTCGCCAGTGTTGCGGCCTACCGCGGCAACGTGGCCCTGGGCGGCGGTTTTCCGGCGCTGGTCGATCGTCTGATCGCCACCAGGAAGCCGGTGATCTTCGCGGCGCTCGGAAATCCCTATCTGCTACGGAATTTCCCAGGCGTCTCGGCCTATCTGACGACCTTCAGCACGGTGCCTCCATCCGAAGTAGCAGCCGTGCGAGCGTTGACCGGCGCAATAGCGATTACCGGCAAGCTCCCGATCACGATCCCCGGATTTGCGCAATACGGAGACGGGATTCAGATTCCGGCACCGACGCGGTAAGCACAAGTTGGGTCAGCACCTCATCCCATTCCGTGTATCATAGAATTTAGTTCTTTTCCTGAGGTAAACCCGCTTTGGCATTGCTAGAAGGCTGTAAACATTCGCTCGAAATCACTGTTCCCGCCGACGCCGTAAATTCCGAGACCGGGCGGGTGATAGAAGACATTCAGAAACGCGCCAAGTTGCCCGGCTTTCGTCCCGGCAAAGCGCCGGCGACCTTGATTCGCAAACAGTTCAATGCCGACATCCGGCAGAAGGTTGTCGAATCGCTCGTTCCGCGCTTTTTCGATACTCAAGTCAAGGAAGAGCACCTGAACGTGGTGAGCACGCCCGACATCAAAGATCTTCATTTCCACGAAGGCGAGCCGTTGCGTTTCAAAGCCGAATTCGAGGTCGCTCCGGAGTTTGACGTCAACGAATATCGCGGACTGAGTGTTCGATACAACGACCCCGCCGTTTCTGACGAAGACGTGAACACGCGCATCGAAGAGATTCGCGACACCAAAGCGACTTTCGCCAATGAAAGCCCGCGTCCGTTAGCCGATGGCGACTACGCCGTCATCGCGCTTGAGAGTATCGAAGGTGCCGAACCGCCGGTGAAGAGCGATGAGTTGACCATCGAAATCGGCGGCAAAGATACGCTGCCGGACTTCAACGAGAATCTGCGCGGCATGTCGCCCGAAGAGGAAAAAGATTTCGACGTAAAGTATCCGGACGACTACGGTCAGGAAAAGCTTGCGGGCAAGGCGGTACGTTTCCACGTGCTCGTGAAAGGCTTGCGGCGCAAAGAACTGCCCGAATTGAACGACGAGTTTGCGCAGGATCTGGGTGACTATCGTACGGTGGACGAGTTGCGCGATGCCGTGCGCAAGGGCATTCACACGCAGCGCGAGTTCGAAGCGCAGCAGCAAGCGAAGAATAAATTAGTGGACGCAATGGTAGATGCGCACGATTTTCCGCTTCCGGAAGTTTACATCGAGCGGCAGATTCGCAACCGCTTAGACCAGAAACTTCAAGGGCTGGCGCAACGGGGATTCGATCCGAAAGAGCTGAAGCTCGATTGGGCGAAGCTGCGCGAATCGCAGCGCGATCAAGCCGTGCGTGAGGTGAAAGTGTCACTTCTATTAGGCAAAGTAGCCGAGCGTGAATCTATCGGTGCGACCAATGAGGAGGTGGACCGGGAAGTGGAGCGCATTGCCAAGCAAGAGCGCGAGCCCATCGCCGCCACGCGCGCACGTTTCGAAAAAGAAGGGATGCTGGACCGCATCGCCTCGCACATCGCGACCGAGAAGACGCTCTCGTTCCTTTTTGAGCACGCAACGAAAACTGCGGAGTAGCTTACTGCCGCTCCCGTTCCAGTCGCTCCGCCAGAAATACTTTCAGCAGCGACTGGTACGGCACATCGCGCCGATTGGCTGACAGCTTCAGATCCGCAATCATAGACACCGGGAGCCGGAGAGAAATGGTTCGTAGCGTCGGCTTCAATTGAATCAGCTTCCTGCGCTCCGCTGAGAGCCAGTCGACGTATTCGGTCGAATCTGCCGAAGCCCAGAACCGTCTCTCTTCGTCTTCAGTTTTGAAATTAGGCACTTTCTTTTTCGTATCTCGCATACATCTCCGTTTCATTCCGGTTCATGTCCCGCACGGATATAATGCGTATCCGGTCGCGACGTACGGTGAATGCAATAAACAGCCGCCTGTCGCTGCGAACGACGAGTGGCTCGTAAAAGAATACATCCTCGGCCTCTTCAGGCGTGAAATGATGCCGTTCCCAGTCTTTTTTGTTTTTGCTTCATCCCATTCAAAGCCAGTGCAGTTCTGCAGTGGATCTGCGCCAGGAATAGATATCAGAAACAACCAACGTATACAAAAATTGGTGTGATACCCGGCGATAAGAAAAGTTCAGGGTTCGTCCTTTGTTCGTCTAGCGAAAAAATTGAACCAGACGAAGTAACTTCACTGCTGTCCGGGACATGAGTTTTTAATTCCCGCCAAAGCCCTGAAACTGGATGAGTTAAGC
>JBBROU010000091.1:0-20878 GCA_038229055.1 Bryobacterales bacterium
GAGTCCTTGAAGCCGGTTGCAAAGTCTCCATCGGCACTCGCCTCAAGCGCGCCGGCATGCATTGGACCCTCAAAGGCGCAAACGCCATCATCGCGCTCCGTTCCTGCCAACTCAGTGGAAGATTTCAGGATTTCTGGGAGCGAAGAAATGATTCTCTCGCCGCTTGACCATCACTTTCCAGCCGTACACCCTGGAACACTGTGTCGGCGCAACGTGAGAAGATCCCGTTGGCGCAAGGTTAGTCCTCTCTACAGCAGTCCTCCCGGCGGCAGATCTTTCAGCATGAATCGTTGATCGCGGCCGGGATCGTTTCTGTTTTGCACATGGAGTCTATCCGACCGTATAGAATTGCTTGGGTGGTTACAAGCCTTTTCACGGTCACAGAATGAGACCGGTGTTGCACTCGGTCAGCTACGCGGGCGCGTGGCCCGGGCATTCCTTGTTGCCGGTCGACAGGTTTCTGCTGAAGGCTGTTGAACTGGGGTTTACAAGCGTGGCACTTGTAGCCAAGCGCCCGCACGTGAGCCCACTCGATTACGACGCCGCTGCCCGCGGCAAGCTAAAGCGACGCATCGGAGAACTTGGACTCGATCTGGCGTGCCTGATGGGGTACACCGATTTCACGGCGGGCCTGGATCGCGCGGGGATTCCGGCGGCTGAAATGAATGCCGCGTATGTCGGAGTGCTGGCGAAACTCGCGGCCGATCTGGGAGCGCCACGATTGCGCGTCTTCACCGGTTATGAACGGCCCGGCATATCCTACGACGCGCAGTATTCCGAACTGGTAAAGGGTCTGAGAATGGCCGCGCGTGAGGCGGAGATGCATGGCGTTACGTTGGTCCTGCAGAATCATCACGACATTGCCGCGCACCATCAACAGTTCGCGTGGCTTTTAGAAGAGGTGGACCATCCCAATCTGCGCGCGGCCTTCGATGCGTGGGCGCCTTGCCTGCAAGGTGTGTCCGGCGAGGCCATGGAAACGGCAGTAGGCACGTTAGCGCGATGGCTTGAATTCACCACGGTTGCCGATTATCAGATTCAGCCTCGATTCCGCTACGATCCTAACCGCGTGAATTATGTTCCGGAAGATGCCGCTCTGGTGCGCGCAGTGCCGCCCGGCGAAGGCGTGGTCGATTACGAGCACTTTTTCGCGGGGCTTCGGCGGGCCGGCTACGACGGGCCGGTCGCTTATGAGATGTGCGCCGTGCTGAAGGGTGGAGGGTCGCTCGAAAACCTGGATCGCGCCGCTCGCTCCTTTCTTGAATTCATGCGGCGGATGAGCGCACCATAGCTCCTTCCATTTTGATATGGTCCAGACTGGAAGATGCTTCCCTTATTCAGCAGGGGTTGGAGCCGCGCTCTTGTGGTGCTCTGGTCAGTGGCGCTCTCGCCTGTTGTGCTCCGGGGCGGCGAGGCTGACCTGATCCTGCGAAACGGACAGATCCTGACTGTCGACCGGAATTTCTCGATCCAGCAGGCGGTGGCAATCAGCAGCGGGAAGATCACAGCCGTGGGGCCGGACGCGGTTGTTCTGAAGAATGAACGCGGCTCGAAAACTAAAGTAATTGACCTGCGGGGAAAGACGGTTCTACCGGGGTTGGTCGATTCGCACGTGCATGCCCTGGATGCTGCTTTAAGTGAATTTCGCGCTCCGCTGCCGCCTTTGAACTCCTTTGACGCGGTCAGGGGCTACATCGCGCGACAGGCGGCGACCACACCCAAAGGAGAATGGATTGTCGTACCCCGGACCTTCCCCACGCGACTGAAAGAATTGCAGATGCCTTCGCGGCAATTGCTCGACGTGGAGAAGGACCACCCCGTCCTATTCGATGCCAGCTACGTCCTGATACTGAATTCTCACGGACTGCGGAAATGTGGAATCACACGCGATACTCCGAACCCGCCGGGAGGGGAAATTGTGAAGGACGCGCAAGGCGAACCGACCGGAGTATTGAAAAACGCCGCCGCCCTGATTGCCGGATTAGACCGCGTTCAGCATTTCACCCACGCGGAGGAACTGGATGCTCTGGAACAACAGCTAACGCGGTATGCCGCAGCCGGCCTGACGACCGTTGGAGATCGGGCCGTCGATCCGCATCAAATCGGTCTATACAGGGAGCTAAGGGCCGCCGGCAGACTGCCGATTCGGGTTGTTATGACCTGGCGCCCGGACGCCTCGCAACCGGCGGAGATGTTGCAGCGGCAGATTGAATCCGCGCCCTACACCACTAACACCGGGGACTCATGGCTAAAATTCGGAAGCTTCAAACTGACGCTCGATGGCGGGATGACGATTGGGACAGCCTACCAACGCGCTCCCTACGGCGCCTTCGGCAGGCAGCTATACGGGAAGACCGATTCCCGGGACCGTGGTCAGCTCTTTATTCCACCAGACAAGCTCTTGAGTGTGATGCGGACTGCCCGTCAACGTGGCTGGCAACTAACCACGCATGACCAAGGCGGAGGCGCGGTCGATAACTTTCTCGATACCCTAGAGCAACTGAACCGGGAGGAACCAATCGCGCCGACTCGCTCGCATGTCATGCATGCCAGTTTTCAGAGTCCCGAGGCCATTGCGCGCATGAAGAGGATGGGTATTCTAGCGGACGTGCAGGCGCCCTGGCTCTATTTCGACGGCGCCGCCTTGGAGAGGGTATTCGGCTATGCGGGCATGCTCTATTTTTACCCGCTCAGGTCGTACGTCGACGCGGGCATCATAGTGGCCGCCGGCAGCGACCATATGATCGGGCACGAAAAGAACAATTCGGTCAATCCCTACAATCCTTTTCTAAGTATGTGGACGGAAGTTACGCGGCTCACCAGTTCCGGAACAGTCATGCATCCCGAGCAAAAGATCTCCCGCATAGAGGCACTCAAAACGCACACGATATGGCCGGCTTATCTGCAATTTGCCGAAAGCGAGCGCGGCTCAATCGAAACCCAGAAGCTGGCCGATATGGTAGTTATCGATCGCGATTATCTGAAGTGTCCGGAATCGGAGATCAAAGACATTGAGCCTGTCATCACGATTGTGAATGGCAAGATACTGGCGCGTTCGAAGAGCACGGCAACCTATCAATGAGGAGAATTATCCGTGAATCGACAGAGTAGAAGACATTTCCTCTTTACCAGTGCTTCAGCGCTCGGCGCGAGCACCGCTTCGCGCTTGAAAGGCGCGAACGACAGAGTGAACCTGGCCATCATCGGACTCGGAGGCCGTGGCGGCGATCATATTAGAGAATATTCCAAGCTGCCGGACGCGCGTATCGCGGCTGTGTGCGACGTGAACCAAGAAGCTCTGGAACGCGGGCAGGCTACTGTCTTGAGACTTACCGGGTCGAAGCCGAAGGGATATGCCGACATGCGGCAGGTGTTCGACGACAGGGAGATACAAGCGGTGTCAATGCCGCTGCCGAATCACTGGCACGCTCTATCGACGATTTGGGCCTGTCAAGCCGGTAAAGACGTGTATATTGAAAAGCCGGCGTGTCATAACGTCTATGAAGGCCGCAAGATGGTTGAGGCCGCGCGTAAGTACAGGCGAATGGTCCAGGTCGGATCGCAGGGCCGCAGCGTCGCCCACAAGATGAAAGCCGTCGACCTCCTGCACCAAGGTGTAATCGGCAAGGTTTACCTCGCCAAAGGTCTTTGCTATAAACGCCGCCCCTCGATCGGCCACAAACCGGACACTGCCGTGCCGCCTGGCCTCGATTGGGATAAGTTTCTTGGTCCGGCTCCGATGCGAGCCTTCAACGAACTCCGCTTTAAATATAACTGGCACTGGTTTTGGGACACCGGAAACGGAGACATAGGTAATCAGGGCGTGCATGAAATGGATATCGCGCGGTGGGGTCTTGGAAGAGGATTACCCCAAAGCGTTGTCTCGACCGGCGGTAAGTATGTCTACGAGGATGACCAGGAGACTCCGAATACCCAAATCGCGACGTTCAACTACGGCGACGCTGAGTTGATATTCGAAGTTCGGGGCATCTTCACCGGCGCGGAAGGGAGCCTTCCGATACAAGGGCACAACACGGTAGGAAATCTTTTTTATGGCAGCGACGGATGGATGTCGCTTGACGGATCTGGATTTCAGGTCTACAAAGGCACAAATGCCGAGCCGACGATAAATGAAAAGAACATCAACGAGGGCGATGGCGGTCCGCACATGTCAAACTTCCTCGCGGCGGTGCGCAGCAGAAAGTACGAGGATTTACACGCCGATGTACAAATCGGAGTTGCGTCGGCAGACCTGTGCCATCTGGCGAATATCAGCTACCGCTTGAAACGCAGCCTCAATTTCGATTCCGCGGCGGGAACTTTCGCCAACGATGAAGAAGCGAGCCGAATGTTGACGCGTGTCTACCGCGCTCCGTATATCGTTCCAGAGAAAGTCTAACTCGATGCCGAGCGGCCCGCGGTTGCTTTTTTCCGGCTCGGGTGATATCCCTTGAATCAACCACAGTCAGGAGTCGTGCATGCAGTCTACGTGTACTCGCTTTTCCGGTTTGGCTGCAGCGCGGGTCGTCGTGAGGAATCGGGACACGGGAGTTGAGGTCAACCTTCGGACGAACAACGCGGGCGTATACCTCGCGACCGAGCTCGTCCCAGGACCTTACACGATCCATGCGGAGGGCACAGGCTTCAACAGCGCCGATATCACGGGAGTGGTGGTCTCCGCCAACACAACGATCGCGCATGACACTCGGACCCCGCATGAGCTTTGCATGGCGACCTTTCAATAGTGAGAAGACCGTGATACGCGCCGGCGCGGGCATCATTTATAGCAACGGCATCAGTGTCGCTATGGGGACGCAGACCAGCGCGGTCAGCACGCCAGGCTTCGCCCAGTACATCGGTGATCAGGACACCGTTGACTTCAGCAACCAGCACCCTGCCTTCAGCCTGACCGACGGGGCTCCCGCTTCCTATATCGCTAATTTTCCATCGCCCCTTCAGGCCAAACAGAAGAACCTCCAGTTCCTGGGGAATAGCGCCGGAGGAGGTTTCCTGAACGGCAGCAAAGACCCCTACGTGGAGCAGTACAGCATCAATATACAGAGGGAATTTCCTGGCGGCGTTGCGCTCAGCGTGGGCTATGTCGGGACCCACGGTCTCCATCTCTACGGCGATGGCTACCGCGAATACAACTTCATTGCGACGGCGACGAAGCTGAAATTACGCAATCACATCAATGACCCGGTGCCGACGAATCCGGCCATTGGCGCAATTTACGGCTGCGGTACTTCCTGCCCTGGCTATCTTGCACTTAAGCCCTACCCGCAATACACGTCCGTCCCCATCAACACAAACCCGGACGGATTCAGCCGCTACAATTCTCTGCAGGCCCGGGCCCAGAAAGATTACTCGATGGGTCTCGATTTCGTGGTGGCCTACACCTGGCAGAAAACGATCACCAGCGCGAATACCGGCAGCCTGCTCGGCAATACCGCGACGCCTACTACGCTGGGGAGGAACGTGGGCCGCGTGTCGTTTGTACCGGGTGCCAGTTCCGGCGGAACACCCGACCGTTCCGGCAGCGCCGGCGCCGAAGACCCGAATAATCGGGCCAGATACGCTTCTCTATCCCCGGACGACATCCCGCAGATGCTGAACGTGGCGGCCAGCTATGACCTGCCATTCGGCAAAGGAAAGACTTTCCTCAGTCAGGGTGGTGTTGTCGAGGCCATCTTCGGCGGCTGGAAACTTACCCAGAACTGGAACGCGCAGAGCTGCGTGCCGATGTTCATCAGCTCCGCTGCATGCAACGGCATCAGTTGCCGGCCCGACCTGATTGGAGATCCGAGGAAAGGCAGGGGCGCCAAGAACCGCCAGCAACTGGAAAACCAGTGGTTCAACGCATCGGCGTTTCAGGCGCCCTTCGGTTCCGACCCGGCCACCATCGCTGCGATCACCAATGGAACGGCCGATTTCAATGCCCTCGACGCGTGGTGGCATTTCGGCAATATCGCAACGCGCTCCGCCTCGGCTCGTGCTCCGGGTTACTGGAAACTGGACTCATCTCTCGCAAGACCCTGGAAATTCAACGAAAGCAGCCGCGTTGAATTCCGGTGGGATTTGTTCAACACCTTGAATCATCAGAACCTGGGCATTCGCAATAATCAATGGTGCCTGCCACCCAATGCCGATGGTTCGGTCGACGCGGTCCACATCTTCGGGTGCCAGTTCGGAAAAATCACGAACGTGCAGACCGATCCTCGCTCCATGCAGTTCGGAATGAAGGTCTACTGGTAGGAATGCTTTCGGGCGTTCTCATCGCGGCAAGTCTCTGCGTGGTTCAGGCGGGGTGGGCGCAGCGTCCTTCCGAAGCCGAACTCAATGCGCTGTCGTCGGCGCTCCCGCTGATCCAGCAGCAGAATTGGAGCGCCGCCGAAGCTAGCCTTCAGGAAGGCATGGCCAGCTTCCCGCATTCCGCCATCTTGAGCAACGCCCTCGGCATTGTTTATGAAAGGGAACACCGCCAGCCGGATGCCATACGCGCGTTCGAGCAAGCTGTGGAGTGGCTGCCGAATTTCACTGCCGCGCAAGTTCACCTGGCTTCGCTCCACGCCGAGCGTGGCGAGTGCGACCACGCGAATCGCCTGTTCCGGGCTGCAGCCGCAAAGACGACTGACGAAGGTGCGTTGTCCACGGCGGGTCTCGGGCTTGCGGAGTGCAAAGACTTCGCCGGCGCCGCGCAGGTGCTTGAGAAAGCCCGCTCAGTCAGCGCATCGCCGGCCATCATTTTCAATCTTGCTTTGGTACTTTACAAGACCAGCCAGTTCGGTGCCGCGCTTTCCATGCTGGAGACTCTGCCTCACGGAGCCGAGCAGGAGCGTCCGGAAGTTCTCTTTCTCCGGGGTAAATTGCTGAAAGCTTTGCAGAAGCCTGGCAGCGCCGACAGCCTCGCCCAAGCCTGCCGCCAACATGCCCAGGAAGACTACTGCAGGGATGCGGCGATCGAAATGATCGCAACCGAGCAATTGACCGAAGCCGTCACACTTCTCGAATATGCTAACAAAGCCATGCCGGCGCCATCGGTTTCACTTCTCTGTGCGTTGGGCTTGGCGCAGTTCCGCCTCGGACGGTATCAGGCCTCGATTCGCTCCTACTCAGGTGCGTTGGATATGGATCCTCAGCTCGATGCGGCCCGCGAAGGCCTTGGATTCCTTTTTTATATCACTGGCGATCTGGAGCACGCGCGTTCCGTTGTCGAACAAGGCCCGGCGAGGACCAACGTCGACTTCTATCTTCCCTATCTGCGCGCGTTGGTGCTCTACCGGACTTCATCCGCGCTCTGGCCGGAAGCGCTTAGCTCCCTAACCCAATGTTTGCGCAGCAACCCAAACTTCGCTCCGTCCTACTTTCTTCGAGGCAAAATCGCCCTGGAACAAGGCAACGAAACTGCCGCTCTGTCGGACTTCCAGACCGCCGCTAAGCTGGACCCCGTGTACCCACTGCCTTATTACAAGATGTCATTGATATATCTGCGGCAGGGCCGGCGTGAGGAAGCTGAACAAGCGCGAAAGCAATTCGCGGCGCTTGGAAATCAGCGCGAAGACGAGCTTCTAGCCAAACAGGCACAAGCTTTGCTCCTGACTCATGCTTCCCGCTAGGTTGATGCCGACCCGCCGGCGTGTTTTGCTGTTGCCGCTCGGCGCGCGATTTAGCGCTGAAGTCCTCAGTTCCGGGCAGCCGCACGTGTACTGGAGCCCTCATCCGGCGCGCGGTCCAAGTCCACGCCCGCGAGTGCCGAGAATACGTCACCATCGCGTCGAAATTCTATCGATAAAGAGCTGGCAGTGAAACAAAAGGCCTTTGCATCTTCCCCGTCAGAGCGGCTCTGGCACGGCCCCTTTGTCGCGCCGGTCACTACCGGTTATACCTCTTCGTTCGGTGCGCGGCGTGTTTATAACGGCAAGACGCGCAGCGTACATCATGGTCTTGATTACTTAGCCGCGATGGGTACGCCGGTGAAGGCGGCCAACTCCGGTCGCGCGATCGCAAAAAGTGGATCGAGCGGACGAGTCACCGGCCCCCATCTACATTTCGCGCTGCAATGGCAGGGAATCCACCTCGAACCGTCAACACGAATGCGCCTCTGGTCAGATGATAGAGGGACAAAGCTTCGCGGATCGGCCGTATGACACTCACTCTTTCGATTGGCCTGGCTGGGAGTCTTTTGCTTTCTCAACTCCTTAATGGAGAGGACCAAAAGCCGCTCGCCAAGACCAATCTCGACGAGCAGGTCACCGAAATGGAGCAGTATCTGGACCATGAAATCGATCGGTCTGCTTCCGCGCGGAAAGCATTCTGGCATCGGGATTTCGGCTCGGCAGCAGCGTACCAGCACTCGATAGCGCCGTACCGGCAGAAGTTGATCGCGATGATTGGCGGGCCGGCTAACGCGATCGAGGACGCGGTTTCCAAAGAACCACTTGCGCCTCGTAAGACTTTCGTCGCGGAAACAGCAAAGTACAAGAGCTTTCGGACGTGGTTCAGATCCCGGAGCGGCCTCACGGTCTATGGCATCCTTCTGGTCCCAAATTCGGCATCTAAAAACCCGGCCGTCGTCTGCATCCACGGCATGGGCAGTTCACCCGAACAAGTTGCCGGGCTGATCGAAGAGCAGGATTACACCAAGAGTTTTGGGCGGCGACTCGCCGGGCGCGGGTACGTGGTATTGGCGCCGCTGATGACGAATACAGTCCAACTCCGGTCGCGATTAGATCGCAAAGCAATCATGCTCGGAACCCGGCTTCAATGGATCGAACAGCAGAAGATCTTCAGCGCCATCGATTTTCTGAGCAGTCTTCCAGAAGTGGACGCCAGCCGAATCGGAGCATACGGAATCTCTTGGGGCGGGCGCACCGTCATGTATCAGGGCGCGCTCGATCAACGAGTGGCAGCAACTGTGATCTCCGGACATTTCAATGACACCGTCCCGAAGATGCTCAGCGCTTCGCCCCACTACACAGCTTTCATCGATACGCACGAAGATTACGCGTTCTTCCCAAATCTGGCGCTTTTTGACGATGCGGATGTGGCTTCCCTCATTTGCCCCAGGCCGGTCTTCATCGAGGAAGGGACGCGCGATCCGGTGGTCTGGTACCCCATGGCAGAGAAGGCGTTTGGGGAGTTGCAGTCGTATTATCAAAAGCTAAATTTGCTTGACAGGGCGCAGATGAAATTGTTCGACGGAGAACATGTTGCGCACGGCGACGATGCGTTTCTGTTCTTGGATAAGTGGTTGAAAAGCACGCCGAAGAAATGACGCTGAACCTTAGTATCGTCATTAGTGTTCTGAGTTTGACGTCTCTTCAGGCGCAGGCCCCGAGCCAATCGCCCGGCATTTTGACGGAAGGCAAGGACTTGTATCTAAAGGAATGCGTCACCTGTCACGGGGAGGCCGCCGACGGCACGGAGCGGGCCCCGGAACTTGCCGGCAGGCGCAAGCTGCGCGCGCTTTCCGCGGGACAGTTGCGCGAGTTGATCCGTAAGGGAATTCCGGAAGGCGGCATGCCCGCGTTTAATCTCCCGCCACACCGATTGGAGGCGCTGGCAGCGTTCATCCACTCGCTGAATTCACCCGCGGCCGGCAACCCGGTTCCGGGCGATCCAGCGGCTGGGGGGCATTTCTTTTTCGGCGAAGGCCACTGCGCCTCGTGTCATATGGTCAGGGGGCGAGGACACGCCAGCGGTCCCGACCTCTCGAATGTGGGAAACGAGTTATCCGTCGAGGAAATCCGCCAGTCGCTGTTATCACCAAGCGCGAAGATTACGCCGGGCTACGATGTGGTCACCGTCAGATTACGCGACGGAAACACTTTGCGCGGATTCGCGAGAAATCGCAGCGATTACGATCTTCAGTTGCAGGATCTCGACGGCCGCTTTCATTTTCTTCAGACCGATCAAGTAGCAGCTATTGAGGACGAGAAACGATCCTCAATGCCGCCCGTGAGAACCGGCAGCGAGAATCTACAGAATTTGATTGCATATCTCAGCAGCCTGTCGGGTGTGAAACCCGGGCCACTTACTCAAGCCAGTCAAGCTACCGGAATCGACTTCGCGAGAATTCTCAATCCGAAACCAGGAGACTGGCTAACTTACAACGGAAATCTGAGCGGGAACAGGTACAGCGAACTCACTGGGATCAACGCCGCGAATGTAAGTGATCTTAGTTTGAAGTGGATTTTCTCGATTCCGCATTTCGGATTGGAGTCGACGCCCTTGGTTGCCGAAGGTGTGATGTACGTGACCGGCCCTAACCAAGCCTTTGCGATCGACGCCGCTAGCGGTCGACAGATCTGGCAGTATGCCCGGCCGCGTACTTCCGGTCTTGTTGGCGATGCGTCTTTAGGAACGAACCGCGGCATGGCGATTCTGGGCGACAAGGTTTTCGTGATGATGGACAACGCTCATCTAATCGCGCTGAATCGAACTACCGGCCATCTGGTCTGGGAAGCCGTGTTACCGGACGACCCTCAGCACTACGGATCGACGGTCGCGCCGCTCATTGTCAACGACCTGGTAATTTCGGGGGTGTCCGGTGGCGACTGGGGCATTCGCGGATTTATTGCGGCTTACAGAGCCGAAACAGGCGAGCGCGTTTGGCGGCACTGGACTGTTCCGGCAAAGGGGGAAGCGGGCTACGAAACCTGGAAGGAGAAAGATCCCGCGTTCGGCGGCGGGTCCACATGGCTCACGGGAAGTTACGATCGCGAGACGGACACGCTCTTCTGGCCGACAGGGAACCCTTGGCCGGATTCCGACGATCGCGAGAGAACCGGCGACAACCTTTATACCGATTGCGTCCTAGCCATCAATCCCGCCAATGGAAAATTGAAGTGGCACTACCAATTCACTCCGCACGATGTTCACGATTGGGACGCGACCGAGCCCATGGTTGTGGTCAACGCGAAGTTTGGTGGACAGGACCGAAAACTGCTGCTGCACGCCGACCGCAACGGATTTTTCTATGTATTCGACCGGACGAATGGCGCGCTTCTGCTGGCGACTAAATTTTTGAAACGGGTAACGTGGGCTAGCGGTATCGGCCCGGACGGACGTCCTGAAACGTTGTCGGCCTACTTTCCTAAGAGCGGCGGTGGAACGTTATGCCCCGAAGGTGAGGCGACTAACTGGAATTCAACCGCATTCAGCCCCTTGACCCATCTCTATTACGTGATGGCTCTCGAAAAGTGCGGTTTTGTCGCAGGCACCGGAGGTTTCGCGAGAAGGAGTCAGCAGGAAGAGGTTCCCGCAAAGAAATTCCTGCGGGCTCTCGACATCGAAACCGGAAGAATCGTCTGGGAAATACCCCAAATTGGATCGACTGAAAGCAAGCGGTGGGCAGGTGTGCTGGCAACCGCGGGCGGCATTATTTTCTACGCGGATCCGAGCGGTAATTTCGTTGCAGCCGATGCGCGTACCGGCGGGCCGCTGTGGCATTTCCAAACCGGCGCAATCGTCAAGGCCGGGCCGATGACCTACGAGCAGAATGGAAAGCAGATCGTTGCGATCGCGGCTGGATCGAATATTCTGTGCTTCGGGCGCGATTGACTTTGTCAAAGGACGCAACCGTGAAGCCGTTCAGCTACTTCAATCCCTCCAGATAGATGACCAGCGCCGCGAGGTCGGCCGCCGGCAGGTGTGAGGCCGACATACCGCCCTTTAGCATCTTGGCCGAAGGCGTCTTGAGCAGTGCGGTGAGCTGGGCCGCTGGAATCCGGTCGTGAATACCAGCTATTTTCGGGCCGGCCGCCGTTCCAGCGCCGCCCGCGCCATGACAGGCGTTACACGATTGCGCGTTCCACAAATGTAAGCACGCCCGTGACAAAGGGTTCCGGGTCACAATTGGGCACTTTGCGTCCCCAGGGGCGATCGGATAAACTAGTGAAAACAGGCGCGAAGCGCCTGGCTCCGCTTATGCCGAGTTGTACCCGGGTCTTGCTGACCACCGTCGTTTTCTCGCTACCCATCCTCGCCGCGCCGCCAGCCGACCGAGCCGAACAATTCGAGCTCAAGATCCGCCCGCTCCTCGCCAATCGTTGTTTCGCCTGCCACTCATCGTCCGCGCTTGGCGGCCTTACCATGACCAGCCGCGATGCGCTTCTGCACGGAGGCAAGTCTGGTCCGGCAATCGTGCCCGGGAAACCTGAAGAAAGCCTTCTGATCGAAGCGATCCTACAAACCAACGACAAGCTCAAAATGCCGATGGGGCAGGGAAAAATGCCCGAGGCCGAAATCGCGCTGCTCACCGACTGGGTCAAAGCCGGCGCCTACTGGCCGGATAGCAAGACCGCGGTTGCGCCGACCGCCGGCACGTACGTCATCACTCCCGAACAGCGTGCGTTCTGGGCTTTCCAGCCAGTCAAGAAGCCGGCGCTTCCCGAGGTTCACAACACGGCTTGGCCGAGCACCCCGATTGACCGCTTCGTGCTTCAGCAACTCGAGGCTAAAGCGCTCCAGCCCAACTCTCGCGCCGATAAGCGCGATCTGATCCGCCGGACTTACTTCGATCTTACCGGCCTGCCTCCGACTTACGCCGAAACGCAAGCGTTCCTGGCCGATCAGTCTCCCGATGCTTACGCCAAGGTGGTCGACCGACTGCTGGCTTCTCCGCGTTACGGCGAGCGCTGGGCGCGCTACTGGCTCGACGTTTCGCGCTACGCCGATGACCGCCTCGATAGCGATGTCGAACTACCTTACCCGAACTCCTTTCGTTATCGCGACTGGGTGATCAAGGCCTTTAACGACGACATGCCGTATGACACTTTCGTCAAAGCGCAAATCGCCGGCGACCAGATCGAGAAAGACAACAAGCAGCTTGCCATCGGCCTCGGTTTTTACGGCCTCAGCCCCGAGCTTACCGACGACCGCGTTGACGTCACCACGCGCGGCTTTTTAGCCCTCACCGCCGCGTGCGCGCAGTGTCACAATCACAAATTCGATCCGCTGCCCACCAAAGATTATTACGCGCTGCAAGGGGTCTTCAGCAGCACCAAGCGCGCCGAACTCGAACTCGCGCCGGCCGAAGAAGTGAAGCGTTGGAAAGATCAGAACGCCAAGGTTGAAGCGGTAAAGAGCCGTATCGAACAGTTCCTGAAAGAGCAGGCCGATTCGCTCGCCGAGATGCTTGCGTCCGAATCGCCGCGCTACATCCGGGCGGCGCGCAAAGTGGTTGGCGCCCCGCCGCAGCCTTTGGCCGAGGTTGCCGCGGCCGATCGTCTTGACGCCGAAGTGCTGAAGCGTTGGGTCGCTTACCTGAAGACCGGCCCGGTGGACAATAAGTATCTTCACGGCTGGCGCGAGGATGGTTTCGATCTGAGCAATTTCCGGCAGGAAGCGTTGTCGGTGTTGAAGGAGCGCAAGGAGGTCGATCGCAAGAACCTGACCTTGCAGGCTACCAACGATCCTGAAAACAAAGTCGTCCCCGCCGCGCTGCCGCCTGAGCGCTACTATCTCTGGCGAGATCTTTTCTTCAATGACTTCTACGGCCGCGAATTCAAGCAGGAAGAAGACGGCATTCTGTGGGTCGGCCCCAATCGCGGCTACCTGACGTCCGATGGGACTGTCGAGCGGTTTCTCGAAGGCCGCTGGAAAAACTACCTCGGCGACATGCGGGCGGAATTGAGCGACCTGAAGTCGGCACTGCCGCCCCAATATGCGTTTGCGCACGTGATCAAGGACGCCGCTCCGCATGATGAGCGCATCCAGATCGGCGGACAGCCCGATCGGCTCGGCGAAGTGGCCCCGCGCGCCTTTCTATCGATCCTTTCCGCTGGCGATCCCAAGCCTTTCAAAGACGGCAGCGGCCGTCGCGAACTGGCCGAAGCCATCGCCAGCCCAACCAATCCGCTGACCGCGCGCGTGATGGTGAATCGGATCTGGCAGCATCATTTTGGGGATGGCCTGGTCCGCACCGTCAGCAATTTCGGGCGCATGGGCGAGACTCCCAGTAACCCGGCGTTGCTCGACTATCTGGCGGCCAGCTTCGTCGAAAACGGCTGGTCCATCAAGAAGCTGCAGCGCGAAATCATGCTGTCGTCCACTTATCAGTCGAGTTCGGATTATTCCGCCGCGAATTTCGCCGTCGACCCCGACAACCGGCTACTCTGGCGCGCGAATCGCCAGCGTCTGGATGCCGAAGCCATGCGCGACACGCTGCTTGCCGTAACTGGAGAGCTGGATACCAATGCCGGTGGCGCGCCGCTTCCGCTCGAGAAGGACGACAATCACAGGCGCTCGGTCTACGGGTTCATCAGCCGCCGCAAACTGGATAGCACGCTGGCGCTCTTCGATTTTCCGAATCCCAATCTCTCCGCTGAGAAACGCATCTCCACGGCGACTCCGCTGCAGCAGCTTTTCTTTCTGAATAGCGGATTTCTGGAAAGCCGCGCGAAGGCTTTGACGCAATCGATCAACGCGGCGCCCTCTTCCGATGAGCGTATTCGCAAAGCTTATAGAACCGTTTTTGGCCGTGAGCCTCGCCCTGAAGAGTTGAAACTCGGCCAACAGTTCCTATCGAGAAAAAAAGACGCGCTACTGCCGTACGCGGAAGTTTTGTTGAGCTCCAACGAACTGTTGTTTGTGAATTAGGAAAATTCTAATGATGAATCGACGGGAACTACTCAGGACCACCGGAACCGGCTTCGGGATGGTGGGTCTCGCTAGCCTGCTTGCCAGTCAGGCGATGGCGGACCCCGGCTCGCTCGCGCCCAAGGCCCCGCACTTCGCGCCCAAAGCCAAGCAGGTGATTTTTCTGTTTCTGAATGGCGGCCCGTCGCAGGTCGACACCTTCGATCCCAAGCCAGCGCTGGCGAAATATAACGGCCAGCCGATTCCCGGCGACTATCCCAAAGCCAAGCAGGAGCGCGGCACGCTCATGCAATCGCCGTTCGCGTTTGCGCGCTATGGGCAGAGCGGCCTCGAAGTCAGCGAACTGTTTGCCAAGACGGCGCAGTGCATTGATGACATCTGCGTCATTCGTTCGATGCACACCGACCTGCCGGCGCATCCGCAAGCCATCCTGCAGATGAACGTCGGTCGCATTATCCCAGGCTTCCCGTCGATGGGTTCGTGGCTCACTTACGGCCTTGGGACTGAGAATCAGAATCTTCCCGGCTTCATCTCGCTGTGCGCCGGTGTTCCCGACGTGGGCCCGCAGCTTTGGAGCTCGGCATTTCTTCCGTCGGTTTATCAGGGCACTTATGTCCCCAGCGACGAATCCGATCCAGAGAAGATGATCCAGCACCTTCGCAACCGCACGGGCAACTCGGCCGAGCAGCGCCAGCGCGTGGATCTCTGGGAGCAGTTGAATCGCCTGGACCTCGACAACCGGGGCCCGGATGCGCAGCTCGAAGGCCGCATCCAGTCGATGGAAGTCGCCTACCGCATGCAGGCCGAAGCGCTGGACGCATTCGATATCTCTAAAGAGCCCGCGATCATGCGCGAGCGTTACGGCGTGAACGCCAAGCCAAACGATGCCGAGATGAAAGTGAAATCCGCGACCCGCGACGGCGACTTCGGACGCGGCTGTCTGGTGGCCCGCCGCCTGATTGAGCGCGGTGTCCGCGTGGTGCAAGTCTACTTCGGCAACGATAAGCCTTGGGACAGCCATCACGACATTCTGGTTCACCGGAAGCTTGGGTTCCAGGCGGATCAGCCAATCGCCGCGCTGTTGCAGGATCTGAAGGCATCGGGCCTGCTGAAGGAGACGCTGGTCATTATTGGCGGGGAATTTGGACGGCGTCCGTGGACGGAAGTAGCCGGCCGCATTAACGTGCAAAACGGGCGCAATCACAACAATGAAGGCTTCACGTACCTGCTGGCGGGGGGCGGTGTGAAAGGCGGCACGGCGTACGGCGCCACCGACGAATTCGGTTATCAGTCAGTGGAAAATAAAGTTCACGTGAACGATCTGCATGCGACCGTGCTGCACTTAATGGGGCTGGATCATAAGCGACTGACTTATCCGTATAGCGGGAGGAACTTCAGGCTGACGGACGTCGCGGGGAATGTGGTTAAAGAAGTGATGGCCTAGGCAGGGGTGCGTATTCTGACCGGAATCCAGTTCGTGACCGATCAAAAAGGCCGGAAGGTGGCCGTTCAAATCGACTTGAAGAAACATGGCGCGGTCCTAGAGGATTTTTGGGACGGCCTGATTTCAGAATCGCGCCGTAAGGAAAAGGACATTCCGCTAGAAAAGATCAAAGCGGACCTTATTAAAACGCGGTCGCCTTCGTTGAGCGGCTATACCGTGCAGGTGAAACCTTCTGCACGGAAGGAACTCGAAGCCTTGCCAAACAACGTGCTTGCGCGGGGCTACAAAGATCAGTGGCGCGTTCGGATCGGTGATTGGCGAGTAATTTACATCATCGACGATGGGTCCAAGCTTATAAACGTCACGCGCATTGCGCATCGGCGCGAGGCCTACGAATAGACTGCGACTGCAAAGTACGTGACTGTCTCGCCGAAGTCAGGCAATTTAGCCGGAACTATGACTGCCCTTCACCCAGGCGGGCCCGCGGAACCCGCTCCTTCTGACGAACCAATACAGCACGACCGCCATCACCACCACAGCGGCTAACATCTCACCCGCAATTTGATTGGGCGGCATGACCATGATGAAGCACACGCCCGCCGCAAAACAGATCGCAATCAGATTCAGTGCGCGGCCATAGCGGCCTAGCGTCCACACTGCCTCGCGCGTCCAATCCTCACCGCCGGGCAAGCGCGCGCGGTATGCGAATAAAATCGGTAATCCGTAAGACAAGTACGCCGCCACGGTCGCGACTGATGTAATCACCGGAATGGCACTCGTCGCCAGGATGCCGCAGAACGCCACCGCCACGATGAACCAGATTGCCGCGGCGGGCGTTCCGTGACTCGCGCTCACCTTGCGCAACTTTTGCGAGAAAGGCGTTCCGCTGTCGCGTGCCAGCGAGAACAGCATCCGCGATGTCGACGTCAGCGAGCCTAGGCCGCAGAACCACATCGCCAGCGCGGCGAGTCCACCCATCGCATTGCCGGCCTTCACGCCCAAACCGCCCTGCAAGATTCCAATCACCGCCGGAAGCGCGTTGCCCTGGGCATCGGCCGTGTGGAGCGCGCGGGGGATGGTAGAAATGGCCAGAGTGATTGCCAGCACCAGGATATAGCCCGCCACGCCGGACACCGCGACCGCGAGCACAATTCCCCAGGGAGCGCGCGTGCGCGGGGACTCGGTCTCTTCAGCGATCGCGGCGGATGCATCGAAGCCGGTGTAGGTCCACTGCGCCTGCAGCAACCCAAGCAAGAATGCCCACCAATAAAAATGCTGCCCGTTGCTGTTGACCGCGAGCAGCAAAAACGAGACAGGCTGCTTGGGCGCGAACCAAAAGAGCGCGACAACTAAGATCAGGACGCCGGCGATATGCACGGTCACGCTGAAATCGTTCAGCCACGCCACCAGGCGGACGCCGTAGTGATTGATCAGCGCTTGCAGAAGCAGTATGACGACGAGCGCCTCGACCAGATGCCGCGCGCTGGAGGAGATCCGCAGGAAGGGCAGCGCAAATTGCGCGCAGCTATAATCCACGCCCAGCAGCGTCGCCGTTGCGCCCACAATATTCAGCACGCAGACGAACCACCCCGCATGCACCCCGCCCAATGCGGATGCCCAGTGATAGGTGCCGCCGGCGGTCGGATACGCCGAGCAAAGTTCGGCCATGCTCGCCGCGACGGTCAGAGTGCCCAGCGTGGCGATGGGCCAGCCGAGCGTCATCTCCAGAGGCCCGCCCATTTCCAGGCCGTAGCCGTATAAAGTGCAGACCCCGGTAATAATCGAGACGATCGAAAACGAGATCGCGAAGCTTGAGAAGCCGCCGACGTTGCGGAACAACTCCTGCGCGTACCCGAAGTGACCGACGTCGCCGCGCTCTTTCATTGCTCGGGATCTATAGAGTAACTTCCTGCCCCAGGTGTTTGCTGATGACGGTGCCCATTAACTTCAAAAGCGTGTCGCCCGACTCGCGATGCACGAACGCGTTCTCCACGGCATCCCATTCGAGCTTGAAGCTGCGCGACAGCGCTGAAACCCAAATCTGCCTGACCGGCGTGTTGGGGCTGAGCACGAACTTCGCCGGCGGGTCGACGAACTCCACGGTGACCGCACCGGCCTGAGAATCCACCTCGAAATCGTAATCGTCCCCGGCCGACATCATCGCCCGCGTCACGGTTTTCAGCGCGTGATCCGCGTGGTTCTTGAATTCCTGTTCATCCATCATGTGTCAATGCAATCCTCGCAAACTAATCCCCGCGTAAGCGGCGGTCAACCCGATCATCACCACCACCGTTGCCCACGCGATGATGTTGTAGGCCCGCGAATTGGTCCACTCCTTCATCAGATTGTGCTTGTTCATCAGCAAGATCATGAAGATCAGAACGAAGGGCAGGAGCACGCCATTGACGACCTGCGAAAACAAGATCATCTGGAATAAAGGGAAATTCGGAATCAGGATCACGCCCGCGCCCACAACAATCAGCAGGGTGTAGAGCCAATAAAAAATCGGCGCCTCGCGGAAGGTCTTGCTGACGCCGGATTCGAAGCCCAGCCCCTCGCACACCGAGTACGCGGTCGAGAGCGGCAGAATGCACGCGGCGAATACGGAAGCGTTCAGCAGCCCTCCGCTGAATAGCAGGAACGCGTATTGGCCGAACGGCTTGAGGCCCTGAGCGGCTTCCGCACCATCGTTGATGTTCTTCGGCCCTGTTGACCAGATGGCACCCGCGCAGGCCACGATGATGAAGAAGGCGATGATCTGCGTAATGAAGCAGCCCACGATCACTTCCACGCGCGATTCCTTGTACTCGCGGACGGTCACGCCTTTTTCCACCACGGCCGCCTGCAGGTAGAACTGCATCCACGGCGCAATCGTCGTCCCGACCATTCCGATGAGCATGTAGATGTATTCATTGTCGAGCATCAACACCGGTTTCACGCTATAAAGCGCGGCTTGTTTCCAATCCGGCTTCACTAAAAATCCGGAGATGATGTAGGTCACGTAAATCAAGCACGCCAAGAGAAAAATCTTCTCGATGCTGCGGTAATTCCCCTTCACCGCCAGAAACCAGACCGCCGCCGCTCCCAGCGGGACGGAAAGGTATCGGCTCACACCGAACAAGCCGAGCGAACTCGCAATGCCGGCAAACTCGCTCATGATGTTAGTCAGATTCACTAGCACCAGCAGCGCCATGATGATGAACGTCATGCGCAGCCCGAACTCTTCGCGAATCAGATCGGACAGTCCCTTGCCGGTGACCGCGCCCATGCGCGAGCACATCTCCTGGGTCATGATCAGCACCACGGTGATCGGCAGCAGCGTCCACAGGGGCAGGTAGCCCCAGCGCGCGCCCGCCTGCGAGTAAGTCACAATGCCGCCGGCATCATTGTCTACCACGGCCGTGATGAGTCCTGGACCCAGCACGGCCATGAACACCACGATGTGTTGACGAAAGCGGCTGACGAACGTAGGCATCCGCTATTTCTGCCTTAGAACTGAAATGATATCGTCGGCGGTCACCACGCCGGCCAAGTGGTTCTCTTCATCGACGATCGGCAGGGTCAGCACATTGTATTTGTCGAATAACTCTGTCAACCGGTCTTGCTTCATGTCGATACGCGCATGAATCAGCGTGTCGGAGACGAAACTGACGAGCGGTGTCGCCGCATCCGCCACAAACAATCGAGCTAGCGGCACTGCTCCTGTTAGATGACCTTCCGCATCCACCAGAAAGAGAACGTTCAGCGAATCCAGCAGATCTTCATGCCCGCGCAACGCCGCCATCGCGCTGCCCACCGTTGCATCCTCCGGCAGCGCTACATACTCGGTGTTCATCAGCCCGCCCGCGGTATCTTCATCGTGCTCGAGCAGTTCGCGCACTTCCTCGCCGGGCGCGTTATCCATCTCGTCCAGAATCTCTTCGCTAGTCTCGTCCTCGAGCTCGGCCAGCGCGTCGGCTGCCTCATCGGGCGACATCTCTTCGATGATGTCGGCCGCCACTTCCGGCTCTAGCGACTCCAGAATCCGAGCTTGCGTTTTAGGATCCACTTCGGAAAGTGCCTCCGCCGCGACCTGGCTATCCATGGTTTCGAAGATGGCCTCGCGCTCATCCGGCCCGAGTTCTTCGACGATATCGGCGAGATCGGCCGGGTGCAGCCGCTCCAGCTTGTCGTTGGAAATATTCAGATGCAAGCGCCGCTGCGGATCGGCCTCGACGATGTTGCAAAACTCCCACCGGATGGAATGCGGGTTGATGCGGCGCTGCATACGCCGGATCCAGCGGGGCGGCACCGCTCCCTGCAGCAGCCGCCGCACGATGCTGCGAATTCCAACGTCCACCTCAAGCACCGAAAGCGTGTCGCGGCCATTCGACTGCAGATCGAAGCTGACATCGGTAACGCGCACCACTTTGCGTCCGTTCACGTCAATGATCTGCTGGTCGAGCAGATCGCGGCCAATGCGCAGCATGTATTCGTCGGAATGGTAGGGGAACAGCTTCTCGTCGCTGAGGTGAATGCCATCGAGCGAGATGCGGGCGACCTGGTCGTAGCGCAGGGAAAGCCACGTCATGCCGCCACCCACGAGGTAGCGATCGACGCGCGCCGGATGGATGAGCGGAACCACGGCCGCGTCCTTGACGCGCCCGATGCGGCGGCCCTTCAGGTCGTAGACCGCAAGGCCCAAAAGCTCCGTGAAGTAGAGGTACGTTTCGTTCATCGCCGTACTCATCGCCGTTTTGCGTCAGGGCAAGCGCGATACGGGCGTTGAAGCCCAGTACAGCCGATTCGAGTGCGCTCTACATTTCCAGTCTGACGCCTAATTCACTATGACGC
>JBBROU010000092.1:0-20580 GCA_038229055.1 Bryobacterales bacterium
CCGCGACTTCCGGAACGGGCATTCGCAAAGGCCCAGCCTGTTCATTCATCCGCAAAGGTCGGCAGTAGAAGGACTCCTGATGGGCATAATCGAACTCGAAACCGCAATTCCATTGAGAACCGTCGGTTACGCCCGAAACCAAAATGTCGATTCTAATGTTTCTTGTATCCGGCTTTCCATTGTTCCTTTGGATGGCACGCACGTGCAGATCTTTCCGGAGTAGATTAGCGTCCGGAACGGGCACGGCGATTAGATCTCGCCGATTGATCGTGACCCCGGGACGCTTCTCGGGCGTGCCTGTAGCGGAGCGCTTCTCGACCCACTTTCGCAGCCCGATTTCCCACAAAGCCAGCGCCTGCAGCGCGGTTGTCTTTCCCGAATTGTTGGGTCCTATAAATACAACGGTCCTGCCGAGTTCAATCTCGACATCTTCGAGCCGCTAGAAATTCTTGACTCGCGGGTTCGTGAGCACTTCCGACGATAATACCGCTACCGCTTCAGACGGTGCAGACTACTTCTGTCCGTAGTAAGCATTTGCTCCGTGCTTGCGGAAGTAATGCTTGTCTTGCAGGGCTTGCGGTAATTGCGCGACCGAGGAATTCAGCGTTGTTGCGTAGTAGGCCATCGTCGCGATTTCTTCAAGGATCACGGCATGGTGCGCGGCGTCCATGGCGGTTTTGCCCCAGCAGAACGGGGCGTGGCCGATCACGAGCACGCCTGGAGCGCTTAACGGATCAATTGCGGAGAAAAGTCGCACAATGGCGTGGCCGGTGCCGCGTTCATAACTTTCTTCGATTTCTTCCGGCGTGAGATGCGCGGTCAAGGGCACGGGCCCATAGAAGTAGTCCGCGTGAGTGGTGCCGAGGCAGGGAATCTCGCGGCCTGCTTGCGCCCAGGCGGTGGCGAATCGCGAGTGCGTATGGACGATACCGCCAACGGTTGGAAACGCTTTGTAGATTTCAATGTGCGTGGCGAGGTCGGATGACGGGCGAAGCGAGCCTTCGACCATGTTGCCGTCGAGATCGGTGATGATCATGTCGGCCGGCGTGAGGCGGTCATACGCCACGCCGCTGGGTTTGATCGCGACGAGGCCTTGCTCGCGGTCGATGCCGCTGGCGTTACCGAACGTGTAGAGCACCAAGCCGCGATTGACTACTTCGAGGTTGGCTTCGAGCACATCGGTGCGGAGCTTTTCGAGTTTCATTGCGCGTCACCCTGCCGCGCTCGTTGCGCGATGCGGCGCAGTTGCGGAAGCACATTACCGATGGCGGCCGGCGGGGAATCGGGCATGCCCAGCGCGAAGTAAAGTTTGCGGTAGTGTCGGTAGAGGTCCTGATAAACCGCGGCGCTGCGAGGATCGGGTTCGATGATGCGATGTGGAGGACAGAGGGCTTTCTGCGCGGTTTCGAGTGAACTGAAAGTCCCGGCGGCCATGAAGGCGAAGATCGCGGAACCGAGGCTGGTGACGTCGCCGTCCGGCACGAGCACCGGCTTGTTCAGCACGTTGGCGTAGACTCGATTCAGAACTTCATTGCGCTGCGGAATGCCGCCGCCGTTGATGACTCGCCGCACGGGTGCGCCTCCTTCTTCCATGCGCTCCAGAATCACACGGGTATGAAACGCGGTGCCTTCGATGGCGGCAAACAGTTCGTCGCGCGCGGTCTGCGTCAAATTCCAGCCGAGGGTGACGCCGCCCAATTCCGAATTTACCAGCACGGTGCGATCGCCATTGTCCCACGTGAGACGGAGCAAGCCGGTCTGCCCCGCGCGGTATCGATCAAGCCCTTTTGAAAGCGCGGCAACACTGGTGCCGGCACGTTTGGCGATCGCGTCGAAGATGTCGCCCGTGGCGGAGAGCCCGGCTTCGATTCCAGTTTTCATGGGATAGACCGACCCCGGCACAACACCGCAGACGCCCGCGATCAGCTGCACGCCATCGCTCATTCCGATGATGCATGTGGAGGTTCCGATCACGTTGACGACATCGCCGAGACGGATACCGGCGCCGACAGCGTCCCAGTGCGCGTCGAAGGCACCGACGGGAACGGGAATGCCTGCGCGCAAGCCGAGTTTCGCAGCCCATTCCGAGCTCAGGTGTCCGGCGAGTTGATCCGACGTCGCGTAGCGGCCCTGCATCTTATCGCGGATGCCGGCGAAGAGCGGATCGACGCCTACGAGGAATTCTTCTGGCGGAAGGCCGCCCCAGCGCGGGTTCCATAGCCATTTGTGGCCCATGGCGCAAACGCTGCGGACCGCGTCTTCGGGCCGCCTCACGCCGCAAAGCGTTGCGGCGATCATGTCGCAATGCTCGAACGCAGATCCAAACCGCGCACGCTGGTCTCGATTGTTGCGCAACCAATGCAGCAGCTTCGAAAAACCCCACTCGCTCGAATAGACTCCGCCGCACCAATCGATGGCTTCGAGTTTGGATTCATGGGCCGCGCGCGTGATCTCCGCGGCTTCTCGCCACGCCCGGTGGTCGCACCAAAGGTAGTATTCCGAGAGCGGCTGCATTCTGTCATCCACGGGGATGACGCTCGATCCGGTGGTGTCGAGCGCGATGGCTTCGATTTCCCGACCCGCGACGCCGCTGCTCTCCAATGCGGCTGGGATGGCGATCTCGAGCGCTTTCAAGTGATCGAAGTGGCTCTGTGTTGCGTGATCGGGATCGCTGGGCGTGCGGTGTAGCGCGTACTCCGCAGTGGCCGCTCCCAACCGCCCGCGCTCGTGATGAAAGATGGAGACCCGAACGCTCAGTGTCCCGAAATCGACACCCGCGACCAGGCTCATTAGAGCTCGCCCTTAGCGTGCCAGGTCACGTCCCAACCGAGATACTTCGTGGTGGCTTCGTGAACCGCGCCGGCGGTCCAGGAGAGGTTGGCGGCGACGTGATGTTCGAAGCCCTGCTCGCAGATGTAGCGAAGCAGATCCTGCAACCGCGGGATGCGCACCACGCCGGCGCCGCCGAAGGTGTTCAGCGGATCGTTGGTGAACTCGCCCTCGCCCACATACCCGCGAATCTTTCCTGCGCGGTCGTCGGTCGAGAATCGCGCGTAGCTCATCGGCGAGGCTTTCACTTTTCCGACCACGGTGCCGAAAGTATTTTCCATCCCGACAGTGCCGGCAATGATCTGCTGGAAATCCATCTTCACGCTCTCGAAAAAATGCTTTGGGAGGTTGCTGCAGTGGAAGCAGACGGCCTTGTTCGGATCGTCGCCGTAGTTGTTGTTCCAATCGAGCAGTGCGCTCGGAGTCTCGGACGCGAGGCGCAGCGCGTGCATGCCGACGACGCCCGCGATATCCACCTCGCAGGCGCTCGAGAACAGGTTGTTGCTCATCATGCTCATCACGGTGCAGGGCACCACGCCGAAGAATTCTTCCATCGAAGTCCAGCATTGGATGGCGGTGATGTCGAGCTCTGCGGCATGCATCCACTGATCGATGACGGCACCGAGCTTCGCCATCTTCATCAACGCCGCCGCGGGAATGCCGGCCGTCGAGACGTAGCTGTTTATTTGATCGAGCTTGGCCTTGGCGGCGGGATCGTCGTCTTTCATTCGATCGATGCGGCCGAAGAGTTCAGAGAGATCGAGCGTGTCGATGGAGATGCCCGTGCCTTCGAGCAGCTTCTCGCTGTAACGCACGGTGTTGAACGCGGCGGGACGGGCGCCGAGCGCGCCGATGCGCAGGCGACCCAGACCCTTCGCGACGCGGCACACGCCAAGAAACCAGTCGAGATCTTTGCGGAAAGCATCGCTCTTGGGAGCGACGGTGTGCAGACCGGTGATGGAGTAAGGAATGCGGTACTGCTGCAGATTGTTGCAGGCCGACATCTTGCCGCAGAAGCTGTCGCGGCGGTCGGCTATGGTCATCAGTCCGGGAGTATCCGGAGTGGCTTGGATCAACACGGGCACGCGCAGATCGGCTAGGCGCAGAGTATCGGCAATCGCGCGTTCTTCGCCGAAATTCGGGAGTGTGACCATGATGCCGTCGATCTCATCGCGATGCGCGCGAAACAGATTGGCGCATTTATGGGCTTCTTCGCGGGTCTCGACGGCCCCGTATTTTGTCTCGGCGGGATCGGGCGCGATCACGTTCACTCCGGCGCCTTCCAATACAGAGATCATCTCTTCGCGCCCGCTGCGCGCCAGGTGGTCCGGAAAAAAGCCGCGGTTCCCGACGATCATCCCCAGGGTCATTTGTTTTTTGTTGCTTGAGTTAGTCATAGGTTGGCTTGCGTCTTAGCGGCCTGCTCCGGGGCGAAAACGCAGGCTCCAGAACAGGCCGAGCGCCAGAATTAATAGGCCCCACCAGATTCCCGCGTGCAGATCGGCCAGTACCGTGGTCTGCGCACTCGGAACCAAGTACCCGTATATGCCCGCGCCGAACGTTAGCAGTCCATAGGGCACCAAGAGCAGCCCGACGAAAAACCAGATGGAAATCATTCCCGAGTGGTGCATAGGCTCCTTACCAAAAAATCAAGTTAAGAATCACGAACACGACGGCGACAAGCGTGCCCCAGAAGATGGGGCGTTGTGTCAGTTTCAGATCGCGCTCCGAAGGAATTTCGGTGCACCCGTAGACTAAGCCCGCCAGTTCAAATTCCGGCTTGGGCTTCGTCATATAGCTGACGATGACCGTCACGATCACGCAGATCAGCCAGGACCAGAGAGCGCGGTACATATTCTCGGCCATGTCGCGTGCTTTTGGGGAGAGCGCAATCACGCTGATCGCCGAGGGGTCCAGCTTCACCCATGCCCACATCCCGATTGACGACACCGTACCGGCAAGCAGCCCCCAGACTCCCCCGGCAGGCGTGGCGCGCTTCCAGAGCATTCCGAGAATTACGGTGCCGAAGAGCGGTGCGATGAAGAAGCTGAACAGGGCTTGCACATAATCCATGATGCTGGCGAACTGCATGACCAGATAAGCAGTGCCGATGCTGACCAGCACGCCGAGAAGCGTACAGACGCGTCCGATTGTCACGTAATGTTGGTCGGGTGCTTGCGGACGGAAGAAAGCGCGGTAGATGTCATACGTCCACACCGTTGCGAACGCGCTGACGTTGCCGGCCATCCCGGACATGAAGCCCGCTATCAGCGCCGTAATTCCGAGGCCGAGCAGACCCGGGCCGCAGTAGCGCGCGAGCATCAATGGCAGCACTTCGTTGTAGCTATGCGTGGTGGCGGTGGCGGCCGATTCGGCGACCAGATGCTCCGGCAACACGGCGAGGCCCAGCAATCCGGGCAGAATCACGATGAACGGCACAAGCATTTTGAACGATGCGCCGATGATGGGGGCCATCTTGGCCGAGCGGAGATCGCGCGCCGAGAGAACGCGCTGAACAACAAGGAAGTCCGTGGTCCAGTATCCGAATGAAATTACGAAGCCGAGCCCGAGCACGATGCCGGTCCAATGGATTCCCATCGGGTTATCCGAGAAGTGGCCTAGCGTGCGCCAGAGATGCGTGTAATCGCCGGCACCGGTGTTCTTTGAAATGCGCTCGACCATGCCGTTCCAGCCGCCGGTTTCAATAAGTCCGATGATCGGGATCAGCATGGCGCCGAGCCAGATCATCACGAACTGCAGCACCTCGTTGAAGATGGCCGAGAGCAAGCCGCCGAGGATGACGTAAGCCGCGACTGTGAGCGATGAGACCCAGATGCTGAAGTGAATGTCCCAACCGAGCACCACTTTCATCACCAGCGCCATGGAGTACATGTTGATGCCGCTCATCAGCACCGTCATGAAGGCGAATGAGATGGCGGAGACGGCGCGCGAGCCTTCGCCGAATCGTAGTTTTAAATAGCCGGGCACCGAATGCGTTCTCGAGATGTAGTAGAACGGCATCATCACGAGGCCGAGGAACAGCATGGCGGGAATGGCGCCGATCCAATACCAGTGGGCGGCGAGAATTCCGTATTGGTAGGAAGCTGCAGCCCAGCCCATCAGTTCGAGCGAGCCCAGGTTCGCGGCAACGAAGCTCAAGCCGGCGATCCACGCCGTCATGTCGCGTCCGGCGAGAAAGAAATCTTCGCCGGTTTTGGTGAAGCGCTTCAGGTAAAAGCCGATGCCGATCACCATCACGAAATAGAGAGCGATCACGATCACATCGATGAAGCTGAGGTGGAGCAACCGCCCGGTTTCAGCGGCGACAAGAAATGCTGGAGACGGGATCATGCCGGGTAAACTCCGGCGGGCGCTCTTGAGAAATCGCTCATAATGTCGACGGGGGATCCGAGCGTCGAGCCGCCGGGCGCGCTCGTTGCAAGCGGTATCATGTGGATGCTACTGAACGATCGAATTGAAGTCAAGCAGGAAGTTGCGATCGTCGAGATGCCAGCAGATCGGTTCGTCGAAGCGCGCAATCGCGGCTATTACGTTGCTGGTACGCGCATTTCGATCGACAGCGTAGCTTATGCCATTAAGCGTGGCGAGACGACCGACGAAATCCTCGCCGATTTCCCCACGGTTGAGAGGCGCGAGAATCTAGAAGGTGCGATCGCCTCTATCAAGCGGCATTCGGACGAAATCGAGGCTTATCTGTCTGAGAACGCGCGACGTTGGGACGAAGCGCGAAAATTAAATCCGCCGGATCTCGTGGAGAAGGCGCGGAAATTTCGCGGGGTCAGAAATCTAAGGTCCGCTTGAGAGTCCGTTTTTTGCGGATGCCGACCTGCGATTCATTTCTATCGTTTCGTTCGCTTCCTGAAATCCTTTGCGGACGTTGCCCGGTTTGACAGCAAATACAAAACGCTCTACTGTTTGATCTATGGAGATGATGCCCATTACGCCGGAACGAAAGGCACAATTGGACGAGTACGCCCACCGGCATGGGCAGGATCCGGTCACCGCGCTCGATGACGCCCTCAGCGCTTATCTCGAGTGGGACCGGCAGGATTTCGACGAAGCTCTGGCAGGTATCCGCCACGGACTTGAAGATGTTAAGGCAGGTCGAACACGGCCTGCCGCCGAATTCATAGCCGAGATGCGCCGCAGGCATGGTTTTCCGGGTTGAGATTTCGGCGGAAGCCGAACTTGACTCGATCGCAATTCTTAAGTGGCTGGTGGCGCAACACGCCGGGGAAGCGGGACTGCGCTGGTTTCTATCGATGGACCGCGCGATTGCGTTCCTCTCAACATTTCCGGAGCGCTGTCCCTTGGCTCCCGAAGATTCGTCGCTGTCTCTTGGGATTCGTCAGCTATTCTACGGTCGGCACCCTCATGTGTACCGCATCCTGTTCACGATCAAAGACGATACGGTTTACATACTACATATTCGCCACGGACGGCGTGAACGCCTGGACGAACTGCAATAGTAACTCTCTTGTCCGACCCGCACAGGCGAAAGGTCCAATTCAACTTGACATGCCCAATCCCGCGTTATAGTGTAAGCCCTTACTACAGAATCGGAGCCACATAGCCACGATGCTTTCCCGACGCAGTTTCTCCGCCGCCCTTCTTGCTTCGCCGATTGCTCTGCGAGCCCAGCAGTCCGGGCTCAAGGCGCGCGTCAAGATTGATACCGAGCGCACCATCGGCGATATCGATCCGAAGATCTACGGGAATTTTCTCGAGCACTTGGGGCGCTGCATCGATGGCGGGGTGTTTGAAGAGAACTCGCCACTGTCGGACAAGCACGGGTATCGCAAGGATGTTTTACAGGCCGCCAAGAATCTGGACGTTACGCAGCTTCGCTGGCCGGGCGGAAATTTTTCGTCCAACTACAACTGGAAGGACGGCATCGGCCCGAGGGACAAGCGGCCGCCGCGGCTCGAGATGGCGTGGGGCACCGTCGAAAGCAATCGCTTCGGCACGCATGAGTTCTTGGACTACGCCGAGATGCTCGGGACCGAGCCTTACATCTGCACCAACCTCGGTACCGGCACTTGGAACGACGCGCAGCAGTGGGTTGAGTATTGCAATTCGTCCGAAGACACCGCGATGACGCGTGTGCGCAAACAGAACGGGCGCGCGCAGCCGTGGAAGGTGAAGTATTGGGGCCTTGGCAATGAAATGGACGGACCTTGGCAGATGGGGCACCGCAGCGCCGACGACTACGGAAAGTTCGCGCTGGAAGCTGCCAAGCTAATGAAGTGGACCGATCCGGATGTCAAACTCGTCGCGGCCGGGTCATCGAACTTCAGCAACGGCATCGATTGGATCGGCTGGAACCGCACGGTTCTCGATTATCTGAAGAGCCACGCCGATTACCTCTCCATTCACATGTACGTCGGCAATCGGGACAACGACTTCGCCGAGTTCATGACTAGCTCGGTCGAACTCGACCACCGCATCAACACGGTTGCGGGGACCATCGATGCGGTGTTATCGGGCATGCCGGGCAATCGGAAAATTTATATCGCGTGGGATGAGTGGAACGTATGGTATCGCGCTCGGGGATCGAAGGAGCGGGGGCGGCGCATTCTCGAAGAGCACTACAACCTTGAAGACGCCCTGGTGGTCGCGTCTTTCTTGAATTCGTTCGTCAACCACGCGCACGTCGTCAAGATGGCGAATATGGCGCAGTTGGTGAATGTGATCGCGCCCATCTTCACGAATGAAAAAGGCCTTTTTCTGCAGACCATCTACTATCCGCTACAACTGTTCGCGCGCAATTCGCGGGGCACGGCGCTGGAGCTGATGGTGGATAGTCCGAAGTTCAAGAGTAAGCGCTACGATGACGTGCCGTATCTGGACACGTCGGCGGCTTATCAGGACGGAAGCCTTGTTATCAATGTTGTGAACCGGCACAAGGATCAGGAGATTGAAACCGAGTTCGAGGCGCAGGACAAGAAGTTTGCGGGTCCGGTGGAAGTTTCGGTGGTGAATGGTCCCGACATAAAATCGGAGAATAACTTCGATGCGACGCTGGTAAAGACAGTGCAATCGACTGCTACGGCAGACGATCACAAGCTGCGATTTAAGTTCGCGCCCCACTCGTACACCATGCTCAAAGCCAAGCTCGTCTGACTTCGGTATGCTTGTCTCGGAATGTTGCGTACGTCATTTCTGTTTCTTGCTGCCGCTCTCAGTTGCGTAGCGGCTGATAGCACTCCGAACACTCTCACGCCCGCTGAAGCGCGCGCCGGATGGGTGCTGCTCTTCGACGGAAAGTCGATGAATGGCTGGGATGATCCGCGCACAAAGACTCCGGCGAGCGATGCCTGGACCATCGAAGATGGGTGCCTGAAGGCGAATGCGAAACCGCGCATAACTGAAGACCTGTTCACCAGGCAAACCTTCCGCGATTTCGGACTGGAGTTTGACTGGCGCATCGCTCCCGGCGGCAATAGCGGCGTGAAGTATCGCGTGCAGGATCACCTGTTCATTCTTCCGGAAAACCCCGCGCTGCATGAGCGCTTTGAGCAGCGCGTTGGCCGCAGCTTCGAGAATCGCGCGGCGCGGCCGGATCACGGGCAGGATTACGTGGTCGGATTCGAGTACCAACTCACGGACGACGCGACGAACGGCGATGCGACAAGCAACCTGAAGCATACAGCCGGGGCACTCTATGACATGGTGGCGCCATCGCAACACGCTACGCTTCCGGTTGGCCAGTTCAACCATTCGCGAATCGTGCTGAACGGAAATCACGTGCAACATTGGCTCAACGGGGTGAAGGTCGTTGACTCGACGCTCGATTCGGAGGCGGCCATCAGCGCGATTCACAAGCGCTGGGCATTGGCTCCGCACATGATCGATCTGATGGCGACGCAGCCGAAAAAGGACTGCCCCATCACTCTTCAGAACCACGGCGACGAAGCCTGGTTCCGCAATATCAAGATCCGGCCCGCTGGCTCAAGGTGAGCTTAGGTTGTGCTGAAATCGGATCAGCATCGTGGAGAGCAAAAACCCGAGTTTCCGGATTGCCGTCAGTGCCAGCTTCACGGCCGAACCGCTGGAACCGGTGTTGCTGTTCTGGGGGCGGCATCTGAACGCCGATTTCGAGGTCCGGTTCGCTCCGTATAACCAGCTTTCGCAGACGCTTTTCGATCCTCAGAGTATCTTCGCCACCAATAGCCATGGGGTGAACGTGATGCTTGCCCGGCTGGAAGATTTCGCCCACTTTGAGAACCTCGATGCCAAGGTTTTCGAGCGCATCCACCACAACGTGATCCATTTCGTGCAGGCGCTGCGCGATTCGCATACGAGTTTTGCCGCGCCCGTTATCTTCTGTTTGAGCGCTTCCTCGCCCGAGTTCCGCGCCCGAGAGCCGGAGGGTTATGAAGCGAATCTGATCAACGTGATCGAGAGCAGCCTGGGCGATCTGCCCGGCGTTCAGTTCCTCGACTATGAACAGATTCACGCGTTGTACCCGGCCGGCGACTGGCACGACGCGAGCGGCGCGAAACTCGCCAAAATTCCATACACGGAGCTTTACTACACGGCACTGGGAACGGCGCTGGTGCGTGAAACGTTTGCCATGATCTCGCCGCCGCGCAAAGTCATCGCACTCGATTGCGATAACACTCTGTGGCAGGGAATTTGCGGGGAGGACGGGCCGTCAGGGATCGTGCTCGACGAACCACGGCGCCGGTTGCAGGAGTTCATGCTGGAGCAGCGCGAGGAAGGGATGCTGCTTTGTTTGGCGAGCAAGAACAATCCGGAAGATGTGCGCGAGACGTTTCGGCGCAATCCGCGGATGCCGCTTCAATTGCGGCACTTTGTGGCGTGCCGGTTGAACTGGGAGTCGAAGGCGGCGAACCTGGCGTCGCTCGCCGAAGAGCTGAATTTAGGCGTCGACAGCTTTATTTTCTTGGATGACAATCCGCGCGAGTGCGCCGAGGTGGAAGGCAGTCTGCCGGAGGTCGCGGCGCTCACGCTCCCGGAGAATATTACAGAGACGCCGCATTTCTTGCAGCACGTCTGGGCCTTCGATCACCCCGTGATTACCGAAGAGGACCGCAATCGCAACGCGTTCTATACGCAAGCTCAGGAGTTCGGCAAGGAGGCACGCGCGGCATCGGACCTGCAAAGTTTCATCGAAGGCCTGGAACTGCGCGTGACGGTGAATAACCTATCGACGGAAAAGCTGGGACGCGCGGCGCAGCTTACGCAGCGCACCAATCAGTTCAACTTCACGACCGTCCGGCGCAGCGAGAGTGAACTTCAAGGGCTTGTTGCCCGGCAGAGTGTCGAATGCTTGACGGTCGAAGTGTCCGACCGGTTTGGTGAGCATGGCGTGGTGGGGTTGGTTATCGCCGAAGAGCAAGTGGATGCGCTGAACATCGACACTTTTCTGTTGAGCTGCCGCGTGCTGGGGCGGGGTGTCGAGCATCGCGTTCTTGCCGAGGTGAGTGAACGTGCTCGCGTGCGTGGACTGCGATTCATTACCGCGAACCTGGTTCCGAGCGCGAAAAACGAACCGGCGCGTCAGTTCCTGGAAAGCGTCGGGGCCCGGTACCGATCCGGCGAATTTACGTTCCGCTTCCCGGTGGATGCGCTGCCAAACTTGACCTGGACGCCGGACCGGGATGCCCTGCTCGGAACAACAGCGAAGAAGCCCAAAAAAGCCGCGCCACAACGCCAACGTCAAATCGATTTCGAGCAGATCGCGCGCACGCTGGCGAGTCCCGAACAGATTCTCGCCGCCATAAAGCGCGAGGCACAGAGCAATCACGCCGTGAACGGTGCCGCTGTTGCAGTGATGACCGACACCGAACGCCAGCTTGCGGCACTCTGGTCGGAACTGCTGCGCACCCCGAACATTTTACCGGATGCCAATTTCTTCGACCTTGGCGGCCACTCTCTGCTTGCGGTGCAACTGCTTTTGCGAGTCAAGGAGAAGTTCGCAGTTGAGCTTTCGATCGATGACGTGTATTCGGGGACATTGACGCTGGCCGACTTGGCGCGCAACATCGAAGACTGGCAGATCGGGCGTCTCGATCCGGCTGAATACCAGGCGCTATTGGCCGAGATCGAGAATCTTTCCGACGAGCAGGCGCAAGAGATGCTGGCCCGCGAAGACTCCGCCGCGGGCTAGTCACCAATGCGCATCCTGCTGACATCGAACGCGTCCTACGCGCCGCCTCGGGGTGGGTCTACCCGCAGCAATCTGGTGTGGCTGCGTCATCTTGTGGCGAGCGGGCACAAGTGCCGTGTTGTTGCGCCGAATCTGTCGGACGAAAGCGTTCGGGTATCGGGCGAAGGCGGCATCTCGATCGTTTCCGTGAAAGATCTTTCGCGGCGCACTGCGATTCTGACTGAACAGATCGCGCTGTTCGCGCCGGATTGGGTGCTGGTTTCTTCCGAAGACTTGAGCCACGTGCTGTTGCGCGAGGCAAGCGAGGCGGCTCCCGGTCGCATTGTGTATCTGGCGCATACGCCACAGTTCTTTCCGTTCGGGCCTGAGAGCTGGAATCCAGACAGTGCCGCGTCGCAGATTGTGCGCAACGCCCGCGCGGTGGTGGCGATCGGCACGCACGTGGCCGGCTACATCCGGCAGCATCTCGATCGCGAAGCAGTGGTGATCCACCCGCCAATTTACGGCGAACCGCCTTATCCGGACCTATCGTCCTATGACGACGGCATGGTCCTCATGATCAATCCGTGCAAAGTCAAAGGCATTCGCATTTTTCTTGCCCTTGGCGAAAGATTCCCCGCGATTCCGTTCGGCGCACTCACGGGTTGGGGCACGACGTCGAGCGATCGCCGCGCGTTGGAGAAACTTCCGAATGTCCGACTGTTGGCGAACGTCCCGAAGATAGAAGATGTTCTGTCGCAAGCTCGACTGTTGTTGATGCCATCGCTCTGGTACGAAGGCTTTGGGCTGATCGCGATGGAAGCGATGCTGCGCGGGCTGCCCGTCATTTCGAGTGATTCCGGCGGGTTGATCGAAGCCAAGCGCGGGACCGGATTCGTTATTCCGGTGAAGCCGGTAACAAGTTACGAACCGGTATTCGATGAGAATCACATGCCGAAGCCCGTCGTGGCGGCGCAGAATATTGAGCCTTGGGCAGAGGCGTTGAACACGCTACTTTCCGATCGTGAGGCGTATGAGAACGAGGCCGCGCGATCCCGGCAAGCCGCGTTGAATTTTGTCACGGGGCTGCACGCGGGTGACTTTGAAAAGCTACTTAATGAGCTTGCGGCGAAACCTTCTCCCGCCGTTCGGGTCCCGACGATCCGCATGAAGATGCGCATTCTATTGGCGCACAATTCTTTGTATTTCCCGTCGCTCGGCGGCGGCGACAAATCGAACCGCCTGCTGATGGAAGCTCTGGCGGAGCGCGGCCACGAGGTGCTGGTGGTCACGCGAGTCGAAAACTTCGGGCCTGAAGACCACGCCGATTTGCTGGCGCAGTTGGCGGTGCGGGGAGTGAACGCGGACACCTCGGAGCCGGGCACAATCCGTTTCACGCGCAATGGGGTGCGGGTTCATGTGGTGTCACTGAATCCGCATCTGCGCGCGTATTTCTCCAAGCAGATCTCCGAATTCGATCCCGACGTGATCATCACGTCAACCGACGATCCGGCGCAACTGCTGTTCGATCTCGCCATCCGCACGCCTCGGGCGCGAGTCGTTTACCTGATTCGCGCAACGATCGCGGTTCCGTTCGGGCCCGACAGCTCGTCACAGAATGCCACGCGCACGGAAATGCTGCGGCGGGCGGACGCGGTGGTTGGGGTGAGCGAGTCGGTGGCGCACTACGCGCGTGAGTGGGGCGGCATGGACGCGGTGCATGTCCCGATCTCCCTTATGGAACGCCGCGAGTGCCCGCTGGTGGGTAAATACGAGAATCCGTATGTCGTCATGGTCAATCCGTGCGCGGTGAAAGGCATCGGAATATTTCTCGCATTGTCGGAGCGGCTGCCGCATCTTCAGTTCGCGGCGGTACCGATGTGGGGGACCACTCCGGACGACCTGGCAGCGATGCGGAAGCTTCCCAACATTACGTTGCTGGATGCGGTGGATAACATTGACGGTATCCTGCGGCAGACGCGCGTGATGCTGGTCCCCTCGGTGTGGGCGGAGGCGCGGTCGCGCATGGTCCTGGAATCCATGTCGCGCGGCGTACCCGTGATGGCAAGCAATATCGGCGGTATTCCGGAGGCCAAGCTCGGCGTGGATTACCTGCTGCCCGTGAATCCGGTGGTTCGCTACAAGCCGGTGGTGGATGGGCGGATGGTTCCGGTCGCGGAGATCCCGGCGCAAGACATTCACCCATGGGAGATTGCTCTTCGACGTCTGACTTCGGATCGTGCGCACTGGGAGCAGATCGCTAGCGAATCGCGAGTGGCAGCGCTGCACTACATCGAGAATCTGAACGTGCTTCCTTTTGAAGCGCTGTTGCGGAAGATTCTGCTTTCTCCGAAACGCGGGCCGTTAACCCCTGCCGCTGCCGAGGCGAGCGCAGCGGGCAATCTGTCGGCCGAAAAGCGGCGTCTGCTGGCGTTGCGCGTTCGCCGTAAAATTGCCGAGGCGCGTAAAGCAGCGGGCAATTTGTGGTTTCCCGATGCCGCGGATGCGCCTGCGGGCAAGCCCCGCCTTTTCTGTTTTCCGTACGCGGGTGGCGGCGCGGCGACGTATGCCCGCTGGAAATCCGCTCTGGGCAATGTGGCAACGGTGTGCCCGGCGAGGCTGCCCGGAAGGGAGTCGCGGATAGCGGAACAGCCCATCGATGAGATGCACGCGCTGGTAAAGACCGCGGCGGACAATTTGGTTCAGTTCACGGACCGCCCGTTCGTACTGTTCGGACACAGCATGGGTGCGACAATCGCTTTCGAAATCGCGCGGCTGCTGCGCCGTCGCAAACTCCCGTTGCCGCGGGCGCTGATCGTGTCGGGCGCACGCGCGCCGCGGTTCCGGCTGAATCACACGCCGCCGCCCGAGCCGACGGATGAAGAATTTATGGCGGAGCTGCGTGCTCTAGAAGGGATGCCGCGCGAAATTCTGGACAATCCGGAGATACTGGCGCTGGCGATTCCGGCGCTGCGGGCCGACTCGCGCGTGTATCGAAATTACATCTACCAGCCGGAAGCTCCGCTTGCGATTCCTATCTTTGCTTACAGCGGAGATTCCGACCCGCGCATCACGCCTGAACAGGTGTCAGCTTGGGGGCGGCAGACGACCTCGGCCTTTCGGCATCGGCGCTTTAACGGCGGCCACTTCTTCATCCAAACGGACGAGGCGGAAGTGCTCGCGGCGCTCCGAGACGACCTGGCGACGTCGGCACGGTAACGCCTTTTGCGTCACACGCGTCTGCTTTTGCATCCCCTATTTGGGGCGGCAGTTCGAAAAAAGCTCCCTGTTATAATTAAACCTGAGGATGGTCTCCTGGATGGCCCAAAAAAGGCGTTCGTTACTCGCAGTTCCCTTGATTATTGCGGCCTGTGCACTGGCCGGCGGGCTGTATGGACCGCGCGTGAGCGTCGCCGCGGCGGCCTCGAATGAGGATGACGTCAAGAGCAGCCTGAAGAGCTTCACCAAGGCTTATAACCTGGTCGAAGAGAACTTCGCCGATCCTCTGAGCCCCGATAAAGCGATTTACAAAGGCGCGATTCCGGGCATGCTGCGCACGCTCGATCCCCATTCCAACTTCTTCGACCCGCATGAATTCAACCTCATGAAGGAGGAGCAGAAGGGCCACTACTACGGCGTCGGCATGTCGGTGCAGGGGCGCAATGGGAAAACGGTGGTGATGGCGCCATTCACGGGGTCGCCCGCCTACAAAGCCGGGCTCCGGCCGGGCGACGTGATCGTCGCGGTGAACGGGAAATCGACCGACAATCTGACCAGCACCGAAGTCGCCGACTTGTTGAAAGGCCCCCGCAACACTCCAGTGAAGATTTCCGTGTTGCGCGAGGGCAGCGCCAAGCCGCTTGACTTCGACGTGGTTCGCGACGAAATCAATCGTAAGAGCGTGCAGGATGCCATGTGGCTGAAGCCGGGCATTGCGTACATGCAGATCGAGATGTTTGCGGAGACCACCGGGCGCGAAGTGGAAGACAATCTGAAGCGGCTCGGCGAAACGAATATCAAGGGTCTGGTGCTGGATCTTCGCCAGAATCCAGGCGGCCTGCTGAGTGAAGCGGTGTCGGTGTCCGACAAGTTTCTAGCCAAAGGCGACTTGATCGTATCGCACCGCGGGCGCGCGTCAGCCGAGCGTCAGTATCGCGCCAGCAACGGCAATCACGGCAACGAATATCCGATCGTGGTGCTGGTGAATCGCTATTCCGCCTCGGCCGCGGAGATTGTGTCCGGCGCGCTGCAGGATCATGACCGGGCGTGGATTCTGGGCGACAACACTTTCGGCAAGGGCCTGGTGCAGACGGTTTATCCCCTCATCGAGAACACAGGGCTCGCCCTGACCACCGCGAAGTACTACACGCCGAGCGGCCGCCTGATTCAGCGCGATTACACGAATACATCGTTTTTCGACTACTACTACAAGACCAACACCGAAGCGCGCAACATGTCCGACGTGAAGATGACCGACAGCGGGCGCACGGTTTACGGGGGCGGCGGCATCTCTCCCGACGAAAAATATTCTCCACCGAAGCTGGACAAATTCGAGATCGAGTTGATCCGCAAGTACGCGCTTTTCAACTTCACGCGGCGCTATTTCGGCACGCACGATGTGAAGCTTCCCAAAGGTTGGGAACCGGACGCGGCGGTCCTGACCGACCTGCACGACTACCTGATGAAGGAAGGCGTGACGTTCACCGAAGCCGAGTTCACGCAGGATCACGACTGGATCAAGCGCGCGCTGCAGAAGGACATGTACGTGACAGCCTTCAGCATCGACGACAGCCGCGAGTTCGACATCAAGACCGACCCAATGGTCGAGAGGGCTGTCGAGTCTCTTCCAAAGGCGCAGGCGCTGTTGCAGACCGCGAAGAAAATTATCGTGCAGAGAATGTCAAAATAGGGGTTGCCGAATCAGCAATCACTCGCACCCAAAGCGCAAATCACCATTCTCGATACAGGCGGTCAGTATTGCCACCTGATCGCGAGGAAAATCAGGGATCTCGGCGTCTATGCCGATGTCCGTCCTAGCGAAACGCCCGCTTCGGAACTGACGGGCGCGCGCGGACTCATCATCTCGGGCGGTCCACACAGTGTCTACGATGCCGACAGCCCCCGCATCGATATCGCCGTGCTGAAGAATGGGCATCCGACGCTCGGCATCTGTTACGGGCAGCACCTGATGGCGCATCTGCTGGGCGGGTCTGTCCGCAAGGGGAACAAGGGTGAGTTCGGTTTCGCGCACCTCGATTTCACTGAAGCGCCGCAGCATAGCAAGCTGCTAGCCGGGCTAACCGACCACCAGCGCATTTGGATGAGTCATCGCGATACGGTGACGGCGGTGCCTCCCGGATTTTCGGTTCTGGCGACTACCGACACGTGCGACGTCGCGGCGATCGAAGATGCAACTCGGCATCTCTATGGAGTGCAATTCCATCCGGAGGTGGTCCACACGCTGGAAGGCCAGCGCCTTCTCGAGAATTTCGTCTTCGGCATCTGCGGTTGCGAGAAGGATTGGGATCCGAAGAGCCGCATCCCCGCCGTTGAGCGGCAGATTCGCGACACCGTGGGCGACCGGAACGTTTTCTTTTTTGTGAGCGGCGGCGTCGATTCAACGGTTGCGTTCACGCTCTGCTTGCGGGCGCTCGGTAAAGACCGTGTGCGCGGTGTCTACGTGGATACCGGACTCATGCGCGAAGGGGAAACCGAGTTCGTGCGCGCGATGTTCGGCAAGCTTGGGGCGGGCACGGTGGTGGTGGAATCCGCCGCCGAGCAGTTCCTCACGCCTCTCGCGGAGGTCACCGATCCCGAACAGAAGCGCGCCATCATCGGCGAGGAGTTCGTGCTTGTCCAGGAGCGGATTGTCGAGGCGCGACATCTGCTGGATGGTCATTGGATTCTGGGGCAGGGCACAATTTACCCGGACACCATTGAGTCCGGCGGCACCGTGAAGGCGGCGCTCATCAAGACGCATCACAATCGTGTCGCCGGAATTCAGAAGCTGCTGCAATCGGGACGCATCGTGGAACCGCTGAGTTCGTTTTATAAGGACGAGGTTCGCGAGATCGGCCGCGAGCTGGGCATTCCGCAAGAGTTTTTAGAACGGCATCCGTTTCCGGGGCCTGGCTTGGCGATCCGCTGCTTGTGCGCGGAGTCGGAAGCTCCGCTCGAAGTCACCGCGGACGGCTTCATCACGCCGATCCGCTCGGTCGGCGTGCAGGGCGATTCGCGCAGTTACGCCCCAATATTAGCCCTCAATCTATTTCCGTCCGAAGCCGCAAAGCTGCAAGCCCGAGCCACCGAGCTGGTGAATGCTTCTCGCGATTTCAATCGCGTGGTCGCGTTGGTGGCCAGCCACGAACCGCTAAGCGCGATGTCGGTACAAGCCAGCCGCCTAACCGTGGATCGGCTGGAGCGTCTCCGTCACGCGGACGCGACCGTGCGCCGGATGAGCGCCCAGCACGGCTTCGAGCACCAGATCTGGCAATTTCCCGTCGTGCTGATTCCGCTCGGCACCGCCGCCAATCCCGATTCCGTCGTGCTCCGCCCCGTAGATTCCGTCGACGGGATGACCGCCGAATCCGTCACGATGCCCGACCTGCTGCTCGAATCGATGGCCGACGCGCTCCTTTCCATCCCCGGCGTCTGCGCCGTCTTCTACGACCTTACCCACAAGCCGCCCGCGACGATCGAGTGGGAGTAAGTCGCCTTGACTCTCAATTGTCGTGCTCTTACGCTTAGAGTATGGAAGTGAACCTGACTCCTGAACTGCACGCAAAACTGAGCCGCGTTGCTGCCGAGCGCGGCCGTGACACTCAGGCGCTTGCACAAGAAGCTATCGAGCGCTTGGTGGGTTACGATGCCTGGTTTTTGCGCGAACTGGAAGAAGGCGTGGCCGCAGCCGACAGAGGCGAGTTCATCGACCATGAGGACATCGCCAAATTGATCGACACCCAGTATCCGGGCTGATGCGCATTCGATGGACCGAATCCGCGATCCACGACTTTACGCAAATTTTGCGATTACACAGCGGAACACGACGGCGCGGAAGCGGCTTGCATTCTGCACGGCGCCCAGAAATGGCCGTGAGCCAAGTTCGTGTGCCAAGTTCGCAAGCCGATTAATCCGCCTCTGCTACACTCTCCTCAAAGCCCCATTTTTTCTCCGCCCACAATCAGGGCTGCCCAACTATGACTCAATCCGTTTCGCAGTTGCCGCGTACACTTGGAGAGCTGCGCACTAGCCGCTTTTCCGGGGAATCGATCTCTTCCCGCAGCGTGAAAGACGAGCTGCGTTCCAATCTTCTGTGCAAGCTGCAACGCGGCGAGGCTCGGGCGGCCTCACTGATTGATAAGGCACCCTAGTCCTTGATTTAGGTCAGTCAACCGATTACGTGAACATTCCGTCAAGCGTCAGTTCGAGAGAGGCAGCAATAGATTAGCGGGGGAATGGCGGAAGGAGATTGTTGAGGATCGGCGCGGATTGGGTTGTTCAAAAAAAGCGGGAAACACGGTCGGGGGATATCATCCTAAGATGCAGCCAGACAACGAGCCACCGGACGATTTCAAGTCGAACGGGTATACGAGCGAGTCACTGAAGATGCTGGACACGGACGAGGGGCAACTGAACGCGATATTCGCGTGCTTCGGTTCTGCGGCTCAACATGCGCAGATGTTCGAGCAAGCGCTTGTGAGGTTTCTTGTCACGTACAACAAGATTTCCCCCGAGACGCTAAGCATCGAGGATTTCGAGGCGGCTGAAAGGGGGCTGCATAAAAAGACGATGGGTGCCCTTATCAAGGAATTGAGAAAGCACGTAAATTTCCCTGACGAGACGGTGCCCGGATATTTCGAAGCGGCGCTCAAACAGCGGAATTTTCTGATGCATCACTTTTTCTTGGATCGATGTATGGATTTGGGGAACACAGAAGGGCGCATGCGGCTCCTTGGAGAGCTGCTCTCGATTCAGGACGAGGTGGATCGCGGGCGAGTGCTAACTAACGCAATGCGGATTGCGGTGTGCGAGACGCTCGGAATCAAGGACGAATACGCCATTACAGCCTCACTGGCCGATAAGTGAGCAAGATACGCCTCAACCTGGGCAACTGATTTTCCTATCGCCACATAGCTGGCGCCGAACGGTGCGAGGCTCAACCGGTGCCCCGCCTCTTGGCTCTGCGTATATAGAAATCCACAAATCGTCTGAAGGCTTTCCCCCACCGGGGTCGGCCGAGCCGAAAACCGGGTTAGCGAGAATCGGTGCATCGTGGGTTGCCGTTTCTCGTCGTCTATCGCGTCGGTGCAGATGCCCTTGAAGTCGATCGCATCCTCCACGGCGCGCAGAAGTGGCCCTAAGCCGCACCCCGACGCGTTCTTCCTTTGCGCCCTTTGCGCCTTTGCGCAAACGCTCTCTTCATCGCCCGCGTCCCCCCTTTCCCCCCTCTGCTACAATCTTCTCAAAGCCCCATTTTTTTCCGCCCACAATCAGGGATGTCCAACTATGACTCAATCCGTTTCGCAGTTGCCGCGTACTCTTGGGGAGCTGCGCACTAGCAGCTTTTCCGAGGAATCGATCTCTTCCCGCAGCGTGAAGGACGAGCTGCGTTCCAA
>JBBROU010000093.1:0-20347 GCA_038229055.1 Bryobacterales bacterium
CGATTGGCCGGCTCTGCCGAAGCGGATACCGAAACCTCCTGCCCCGGCGCCACGCCGCCGAAAACAAACTAGACTCTCGCGCGATTCAGCAAGCTGCGGGCTCTTCACCCGAAAATCGGTTTCACCGCCACGCCCTTGCCATCGCGAGTCACATACACCGGGCGCTTCTCCACCACGTACGACAAATTCGCAGGTATCCCCATCGCCCGATACAGCGTCGCGTGCAGATCCTCGATCTTTACCGGGTTCTCGATCGTCTTACATGGACGCTCCTCCGCTGTTTTGCCGTACAGCGTTCCGCCCTTCACGCCGCCGCCGAATAGCAGCACCGACCCCGCATCGGTGAAGTGCCGGTGCATGCCGAAAAACTTCGGGTCGGTAATCACATCGGGAACCGTGACTTGGTCTTTCACCGTCTTATCGGGCTTCCCCTCCACCATCATGTCGCGCCCGAACTCACTGGCGAGCACGATCAGCGTGCGGTTCAGCAGCCCCCGCTCCTCCAGATCCAAGACCAACTGCGAGATCGGGCCGTCGATCTGATGCTTCATTCCGATCGTGCGGCTGTGGCCGTTCTCGTGAGTGTCCCAGTTCTTGAATGGAACGTACTCGGTCGTAACTTCAATGAAGCGGGCACCCGCTTCCGTCAGCCGCCGGGCCAGAAGACAACCCAAACCGAAACGGCCGGTATTGTAGATGTCGTATTTTTCTTTCGGCTCGAGAGACAGATCGAACGCCTTGGCCGACGGTGAATTCAGCAGACGGTGCGCCGATTCAACGGACCGCAGCAGCGACTCCTTTTGAAAATCACCGCCAAACTGAGTGATCGGACTCTGCTTCGCGAGCGCCTGATAAAGCTGATGTCGCCGCTCGAACCGCCCGCCCCCAAGTTCCGGAGTGGGCCGCACGCTCGCGCCGGCATCCTCCGGATTCGCAATCAAAAACGGACCGAATTCCGTGCCCAGGAACCCCGCGGTGTGGAACGCTTTTACGCCGGCGCTCTCCGCTCCGATCTCCATATTCTGACCGATGTCGATGAAGGCCGGAACGTCGGGATTGCGCGGGCCCAGGGTCTTGGCGATCATCGCGCCGATGTGCGGCATCGCCACCGTCTGTGGCGGCGCATAACCCGTGTGCCAATGGTATTGATGGCGCGAATGCAGGATGAAGCCGAGATCCCCGCCCTGATACGAGCGAATCAAAGCGCCGCGATCCATCACCTTCGCGATGCGCTCCAGGCCTTCGGAGATCTTGATATTGTCGACCGCCGTGTCGATCGATTTGAAGGTGCTGAGCACATCGTTCGATTTGAGCCCGGGCTGATATTCGGCGCTTCGCTTGGGATCGAACGTCTCGGTCTGCGCCATGCCGCCGCCCATCCAGAGCAGGATCATCGTGTCGGCTGTCGGCGCGATCTTTTCCGTCGCTTCTTGCGCAAAGAGCCGCGGTGCGCTGCCTGAGAGCGCCGCCAGCGCCGCGCCGGCCGAAGCCCCCATGAAACCTCTCCGGCTAATTGCCGACAGAATCTGTTTCTCTTCTCGTGTCATGACTGCACCTTGTTGCCGGACTAAGCGATCAACTGGAATTCAGGAAGAACGGTCAAACTCCACAGAAGATCAGCCAACCCCGATGCCGAAATCTGCTTGGAACTGTTCTCGTTCGATAAGATTTTGCGCGCCAGTTCGCGTTCCGACGGAGTTGCCTCACGTCCCAGAGCATACTCGAACACACGCGTGATCAGCCGCTCTCGATCGGCAAACGCCGGGGAACGCGGTAGCGGGGTTTCCGGTTTCACCTGCACCAGATACTCCCAGTCCGGCCTCTCGCTGAAAGCAAAAAAACGGACGGACGGCGAGATATCGTTCTGCAGACTTTTCTCGTCGAGTCCGACCGTCGCGTGAAATTTCGTGAATCCCTTTCCCGCAAGATCGTACACAATCTCCGATGGCAGATCGGCGCGGACGCCGCCGGAGAGCGCCAGATCTTTGAAGCGGAACGCACCCGTTTCACCGCGCGCGCCCTTTTCGCCGCCGACCGGCTTTAGCGAACTCAGCGGCACCATCGTTCCGTTGCGCTCCAGTGTTGCTTCAGCCCACACCGCGAGCACGCGCTCCGGTGAATACGATCCCGAATCGGCGACCACCAATCGCAGTTGCTTCAAACCGCTTACGTCAAGATCGACTTTCACGTGACCGGACGAAATCTGCCCGCTGTCAAAGATATTCTTCGGCGGCGGCCGCAACTGCCCCAACATGCGGTCCGCGCCCCGATTGATTAAGCGGGTCAGCGTCGCGCCGTTCACCAGCTCGAGCGCCTGCAGTGTGGTCGCGCTGGTGTCGCGTTCGGTGTAAACCTGATCGCGAATCGGGCGCCCCATCGCGCGGCTCAAAGGCGTCGAGTTCAGCCGCCACTCGCGACTGTAAACCGCTTGCTTCGCGCCCGGTTCCAGATACACCTGCCATTCGCCCGTAATCGCGCCTATGGCGTCCACATACTCTTCCGCTGAAATCCGCCGCAGTTCGGGGCCGCGGAAAACATACGTTTTGTCCGCGCCGCCGGTCCGGGGCACTGAAGGCATCTGGTATGCCTGCGAAGTAACAATCGTCCTGATCAAGTGCTTCAGATCGTAGCCGTGATCCACGAAATCGCTGGCCAGCCAGTCGAGCAGTTGCGGGTTCCATGGCTCGCCATCAAGATCGTCAACATCGGAAACGATCCCGCGCCCGAGCAGCCGCTGCCACATCCGGTTCACCATGGTGCGCGCGGTCCGCCCATTTTTCCGATCCGTAAACATCTGCGCCACCGCCGCACGTCGCTCAGCCAGCGAGGAGGGCGGGGAAGGCGGATTGAGTTCCGGATAGAGAAAGCTGGGGGTCGTGTACTGACCGGTCCGTCGATCGCAGCGTACGAGTTCCAGCTTTTCATCCGGCGCGAAGAAAGCCGCGAGTCCATAGGCATCCTTCAATTTCCACCGGCTGATGAAACTGTCGTGGCATGAATTGCATTTCAGATTGATGCCGAGGAATACCTGCGCGCTGTTCTGCGCGGCCTGCATAACCGGCGTTTGACTCGCATTCACATCGCCGCGCCAGTTCACGCCCATCAGAAATCCGTCCGGCGACGAGGGCGTCGCCGGGTTCAACAACTCCGAAACGAAGCGGTCGTAGGGAAGATTCATCTCGAGCGCTTTGTATAGCCACGGCGAGATCGTTTTGCGTCCGCCGTGATATTCATCGCCGGCTTCATTGCGCAGCAGGTCGTTCCAGAAGCTGATCCAATGCTCCGAATAGTCCTTCGAGTTGCCGAGCAATGTGTCGGCGAGCGCCTCGCGCTTGTGCTCGTCATTCGATTGCACGAAGCGGCCCACTTCTTCGGGCGACGGCAGCAGTCCCCAGATATCGAGATAGGCTCGCCGCGCAAATACCGCATCCGGGACTGTCGGGGGTATCGGTGCGTTCTGCTTCTCGTAATAGGCGGCAATGAAACGATCCACCGGACGTGACGATTTGGTTGATCCGGAAGACGGAATCTCCGGCGCGCTTAGACTGAGCACCGGCATCCACTTGGCCTTGGCCGGCGCGGAATCTGGCGTCAGACGCGCGCCTTCTTCGATCCACTCGGTTAATTTGGCCAACTCGTCAGGCTTCAGCGGCGGTCCGCCGAGAGGCATCAATGGCGCACGCTCGGTGATGCGCTGAATCAGCAGGCTGTTTTTGCTGTCGCCTGGCAGGATCGCGCCGCCGCTTCTCCCGCCACGCAGAATTTCGTCGTAATCCTTAGTGGAGAGCCCGCCGGAGCGCTTGTCGCCGCCATGACACGCATTGCACCGGGCGCCCAAAATCGGCTGAACGTCATGCGCGAAATCGATCTTAGGCGGGGCGGCGAATCCTTCGGATGAAAAACTTAAAACTGCTGCCGTGAATAAAAGTGGAATCGTCTTGCGCATGGAAGGCCTGTGAATTGGGGTTCAACTCCATTTTAACGCGGCGTCCGAAGCGCTGGTTAAGTCGTTTTCTTGGCGGCTGTCTTGCGTGCCGGCGCCGCGGGCGCTGCCGGAGCCGGACCCACGCGGCGAATCACAACGCTCTGGATGACGACTGGCGTGATGGGACGGTCCTGCTTCTCGCCGCCTTGGAACGTCGGCACCGTGGCGATCTTATGCACCACATCCTGCCCTTCCACCACTTCGCCCAAAATGGTGTGCTTGCCGTTTAAATGCTCCGGCGTGCCTTCGGTGATGAAAAACTGTGTTGAACCGGTGTTAGGCCCGCGGTTGGCCATCGCCAGCAGTCCCGGCTTATCGAACTTGAGGGACGGATCGAACTCGTCCTTGATGGTCGCGATGCCGCCGTCACCCGTGCCATTTCCTTTTGGATCGCCGCCCTGAATCATGAACCCCGGGATGACGCGATGAAACGTGAGTCCGTTGTAGAAAGGACGCTTCACTTTCGCGCCGGTCTTAGCGTCCGTGAACTCCTTGGCGCCACGCGCCAGCGAAGTAAAATTGCGAACCGTGATCGGCGATTCCTTCTCAAAAAGCTTAATCACGATGCGCCCTTCCGTGGTGGTCATGGCCGCATAGAGGCCGGGCTCAGCGGGAAAAGTCTGAGGCGCGACCGGTGCGGCGGGCGCGGCAGCCTTGTGCGGAGCGGCTTTGTGGGCACCGGCTTTGTGCGCGGCCGGGGTCTGAGCGAGCAGGCCGAACGCGCCGGCCACCAGAAAGCTGAAAAGAATCGAGCGGGTGCGAATCATAAGCGTTGAAACGAGGATTATACTGAAGTCGAACGGCGCCACGCACGAGGCAGGAAGGTGACTATGAAAACACGGTTGTTTATTTTCGGTCTCATATTTTCGGTGATTGCCGTCCTGGCATTTGCAGGCGACCCGGACATCTCCGGGAAATGGTCCGGCACGATCGACGTGAGGGATGAGGGCAGTGGAACCAATATCACGACGCCGGTGCAGGTTCAGTTTCAGCAGCGCGATGCCAAGATATCAGGCAACATCGGGCGTGCCGAAGACAACGATGTCGTGCCGATCAAGAACGCCAAAGTAGAAGGCAACAAGATCTACTTCGAGGCCAGCAGCGGCGAGACGGTCGGCCCCGTAAAGTTCAACTTGACGGTTACCGGCGACCGCATGGAAGGCGATATGCGGACTTCCGTGGATAGCGGCGATATCACCGGGAAAGTGAAGATCAGCCGCCAGAAATAAGCGCTTCCGCATGGGCCCCGAGATCAAGGCGATGTTTAAGTTCTTGACAGAGAGCCAGATCCGCACGCAACAACTCGTGGCCGATTTGGCGGTTAAGCTCGATGGTTACGTGACCGCCGCCGACGCGAGAATGACACGCATAGAAACCAATCTCGATCTGCTGATTCGCTCGATCACACTCGAACACGCGAACGGCAAGGGCTAGAAAGCGCGTCGCGGAACTACTTCTTTCGCAGCTCCGCTTGTAACTGCCGGAAAGCGGTTTCTTCAAAGCTATATTTCAAACGCTCGCGGTTCTCCGATTTCGCGTCTCCGGAGTGCGGCCCTTCCTTGCGCTGGCAGCGGCTCAAGAAGTCCCGCGCCTCCTCGTCTTCGGCATTTCGTTCCAGCACAGCGCGAAACTTGTCGGCGGCGAGAAAAAAGAGGCCTTTCTTCCACTCCGCGTAGCCAACGTTGAACCAGTAATCGGGGTCGGCCTCATCGCCATCCAGCGCCTTCTTGAAGTTGTCCTCCGAGTCGGCACTATCCCGCCTCGATTGCGCTGCCCCTAAGTTGTTAAACACTTCGCTCAACGGAACTTCTTCGGCAACCTCTTCTAGATATTTCACCGCCGCCGTGTAGTCGTACTGGTTGTACTTGCAAAGAGCCAACAGAAACATCGCTTCGTCGAAGTGTGAATCCGCGCGGGTCACTTTCTCCAGCCAGCCCGCCGCCGCTTTGAACTCTTTCTTTTCCCAATGCATGCGCCCGAGCTGGAAACGCGGCTGTGAGAAATTCTCATCAATCCGGGCGGATTGCTGGAATAGCTTCATCTTCTGATCTGCCGACGCAGCCAGCAGGCCGCGAACGTAATTCTCCATCGCATCGATGCGCACCGGCGGCCGCAGACGCAAAAAATCAGCTTCCGATGGAGCGGAGTTCGGCAATAAATAGCGCACGAACCGCCAGGCCAGCTTCGTCTCCAGCAGGCTCAATTCTTCCAGGGTCCCGGACTCCTGAAATTCCGGGCCAGGCTTGGTGTGCTTCAAATCCACCAATCGAGCCGTAAGCTGAATGGTGCTCTTGAGCGTCGGCATAGAGCCCGCCGACGTGAATTCAAACTGACCGAATATCACATTCCCCGCGTCGAGCGCTTCGCCGATCTTGATCACTGAGGCATGCGTCAACACCGCGTTCGGACGAATGGAGAGCCGTCGCAGAACTTCCATGCGGTCCTCGCGGGCCAGCACCAGGAGACCTTCGGACCCCAGCGCCTCCCGAACGGTTTCGGCGACGCTTTCCCCAATCCAATCGAGATTAGCCGATTTGGAATAATTAAAGAGTGGCAGCACAGCCACGGTGTCGGCGCACAATGGCAGCGCGGCAATCAAGAGAACGAGCGAACGGAGCACTAAATTTCAGTTTAGCGTGGCAGCCAGCCGCAAAGCCTGTTCCTGCACTTCCGGATCCGATCCGAATCCCGGAATCCAGTGCAGATCGCGCTCGCGCCGGAGCCAGGTCATCTGGCGTTTGGCATAGCGGCGCGTCTGCTGTTGCGCGTCGGCGATCGCGTCGGGCACGTCCACTTCACCCTTTAGAACTTGGAGCGCCTGCGCATAACCGAGAGATTCGAACGGCTTGGCTCCGGGCGCATAGCCGCGCGCCAGGATGCTTGCCGTTTCTGGTACGATTCCCGCAGCAAACATTGCGGCACATCTTGCGTCGAGCTTTTCATAAAGATCTGCGCGCGCCGGAGCCAAACCAATCTTTACGACGGAGCAACCCTGCGGTAAAGGCCGGGATCGCCGTGTCAGAGCCGACGCAGGCCCACCGGTTAGAAGCCGCAGTTCCAGCGCGCGCGTCAGCTTCGGTATGTCATGCGCGTGAATGCGCGCGGCCGATGCGGGGTCCAGCCGCCGCAGAATGCGGTGCAGCGACCCCGCACGGCTGGCTTCGCGCCGCGTGAGGCGCCGGCGCAATTCCTCGCTGCGGGGCGGCGCTTCCGGCAAGCCTTCAAGCAGCGCACGAAAATAAAATCCGGTGCCGCCAGACACGATCGGCACCCGCTGACGTGACTGAATATCAACCACAACCTGGGCCGCGAGACGCGCATAATCGCCGGCTGTAAACATCTCATCGGGGTCCAGAACATCAATCAGGTGGTGCGGAATTCCGCGCCGCGCCGATACGGGAAGCTTTGCGGTCCCGATGTCGAAAAAACAAAATAATTGAACTGAATCGCAATTCACGACTTCGCCGTCTAAGTTTTCAGCTAAATGCAGAGCGAGCTCAGATTTGCCCGAACCTGTGGGTCCCATTACAGCGACCAGACCGCTCATGCCCCGGGCCCCGAGGACAACGGCGTTATACTTGTAAATGAACTTTGGCTTCGTTCTGCCCGGCAGACTGCGCGGGCGGGGGAAAGAAAAAAAGAACTCATGATTCGTTCGGCACGCGCGTCTTTAACCGTGTTCAGCCTGTTGTGTGCGGTTTCCGCCACTTCCGTTTTGGCTCAAACTTCTTCCGCTTCCTCCGCGAAACCGGCGGATTCGGATCACTCGGCTGCTTACTACAACTTTGCCATGGGTCACCTCTACTCGGAGCTGGCCGGTGCCTACGGAAATCGTGGCGATTACCTGAACAAGGCCATCGATTTCTACAAGCAGGCGCTCAAAGGCGATCCCTCCGCGACGTTCCTCTCCGAGGAGTTGACCGAACTCTACATTCAGTCTGGCCAACTCAATCGCGCCGTCACGGAAGCCGAAGAACTCCTCAGGCAGAACCCGGACAATCTGGAAGCCCGCCGCATTCTGGGGCGCATCTATACGCGCCTGATCGGTGACACGCAGCAGGGCAAAGTCGACGAGAAAATGTTGAAACTCTCGATCGAACAGTATCAGAAGATCATCACGAAGGATCCGAAAGATATCGATAGCTGGCTGGTGCTGGGCCGTTTGTATCGTGTTTCGCACAACTCCGTGGAAGCCGAAAAGGCGTTTAAGCAAGCACTCGCGCTGGAATCCGACAATGACGAAGCGCTGACCGGGCTGGCGATGGTTTACTCCGACGTCGGAGATAGCAAGAACGCGGTCGAGATGTTGAAGCGCGCTACCGAGAAGAATCCGAACGCGCGCACATTGGCCGCCCTGGCCGGCTTCTACGAACAGATGCGCGACTTCGGTTCCGCGGCCGACACCTGGAAGAAGGCCATGCCTCTGGCTCCGGACAACGCGCGTTTGAAGCGGGCCCTGGCGCAGGATCTTCTTTTTGCCGACCGGACCGATGAAGCGCTTGTTGTTTACTCGGAGATCGCTCAAGAGGAGCCGAAGGACGCCCAGGTGCAGTTACGGCTTTCTGAGATTTATCGGCAGAAGCACGACTTTGACAAGGCGCGAGCGGCTTTCGCCAAAGCCAAAGAGATGGATGGCGACAACCTTGAGGTCCGCTATGACGAAGTCAATCTGCTCGATGCCGAAGGGAAGTCCGACCAGGCCATCTCGGTTTTGAAGAAACTGATCGACGACAGTACGAAGAAGGGGTATACGGAAGCTGAAAAGGGCAGCCGCAATACGCTTCTCGAAAGACTCGGCCTGCTGTATCGGAACAGCGGCAAATATCCCGCCGCCATTGCGGCGTTCCGGCAGATCGCTGAATCCGATCCGGATTCAGCATCGCGTGCTTCGGTTCAGGTGGTCGAGACTTATCGCGTCGCCAAGGACTTGAATGCCGCTCGATCCGAAGCTGATTCCGCGCTGAAGAAATATCCGAAAGATCGTACGGTAGCTCTGGTTCACGCTTCCATCATGGCCGATCAAGGTAAGACCGATCAGGCCATCGCGGAGCTGCGCGGGTTGATGAACGGCGAGCGCGACCGCGATACGCTGCTCAGCATTGCCCAACTCTATGAGAAGGCCAAGCGCTTCCCCGATGAACAGAAGGCTTTGGATGATGCGGAGCGGATTTCCGCTACCAAGCAGGAAAAGCAGGGCGTGCAGTTCATGCGCGGCGCCATGCTCGAAAAGATGAAGGATTTCGATGCGGCCGAAGCGGAGTTTCGCAAGGTGCTGGTCGCCGATCCGGAGAACGCCGGCGCCCTGAATTACCTCGGATATATGTGGGCTGATCGCGGCGTCAAGCTCGATGAAGCCCAGAAGATGATCGCGCACGCCCTCGAGCTGGACCCGCAAAATGGAGCTTATCTCGACAGCCTCGGCTGGGTTTACTATCACCAGAATCGCCTTGAGCAGGCCGAGGACAACTTGCGGCGCGCGCTGGAAAAGATCGGCAAAGATCCGACGGTTCATGACCACCTGGGCGACGTGCTTCTCAAACAGGGTCGCGTGAAGGATGCGATCGCGCAGTGGCAGGCATCGCTGGCGGAGTGGGACAGCACCGCCAATTCCGACATGGATTCCGTGGAGATTTCGAAGATCAACAAGAAGCTCGAAAGCGCGCGCGTGCGTGTCGCCAAGGAATCTCAGCGGCAGCAGTGAGCGATTCTCTAGCGGCTGAATGTGCCGCCTTGCGCCAGCAGCGCGACACGCTCGAAGCGGAGCGGAACGAGTTAATCGGCCATACACAACGTCTCGCGCGGGAACTGGCAGAGTCGCGCGTTCACGCACTGCGCGCCGATGAAGCGCTTCTGCAGCGGGACGTCCTCGAGCGCGAACGCGACGAACTGAAAGCGCACATCCACTCTTTAGCCGAGAGCCTGCAAAGTCGGAAGCGCCTCTTGTGGGCCGATCCGGGCAGCTTCTATTCGCCGATTGTCGACCCGGCCGACCGGCACGTTCTTCATCGCTCCAGCCATCCGCTGCCGAATCCGCCGTTCGATGAGGGCGCGATGCTCCGGCTTTGCGCCAGACTCTCGGCGCACTATCCGTCCATCCCGTTTCCTGAAATCAAGACCCCAGGCCGCCGCTACCACTTCCAGAATCCGGCGTTTTCCTACGCCGATGCCATTGTGCTTTTTGGGTTGCTGATGGAATTCAAGCCGGGGCGCTTGATCGAAGCAGGCTCGGGTTATTCCTCCTGCGCAGCGATGGACACCAACGATGAGTTTTTCGGAGGCAACATCGAAATGACGTTCATCGATCCGTTTCCGCAGACGTTGCTCGCACTACTCGATGAGGATGATCCCTACCGGAAGTGCATCAGCGCCTCAGCGCTTCAGGATGTTCCCGATAAGACCTTCCAAGTCCTCCAGGCCAATGACATCCTCTTCATCGACACGTCACATGTGGCGAAAACGGGAAGCGATGTCAATGACGCGATCTTCCGCGTGTTTCCACTGCTCGCTCCCGGCGTCCTGGTCCACGTGCATGACATTTTCGACGGATTCGAATACCCCGAACGATGGATCACCGGGGAGAACCGATCATGGAACGAAGCCTATCTGTTGAGGGCGTTCCTCGAATTCAACCCGATCTTCGAGATTATCTATTTCAACGACTGGCTGGCGAAAAAGCACAACGGCGAGCTAAGAAGCCAAATGCCGCTGTGCTGTTCCAACACGGGTGGCAGCATGTGGCTCCGGAAACTGAAATAACTAGCGGACAACGACAGTCTTCTTATGCGTGGCACGATCGTAAATCAAGCCACTGCCACCGCCCACCAGAGCGCCAATAGCAGCACCTTTACCGCCACCCGCGAGAGCACCGATTGCCGCTCCGCCCGCCGCACTGCCGCCAACGATGGCCAACGATTTCTTCTTTGATCGGCGCCTCACTACAACGCGCCGCCCCGTCTGGTAATGCCTGGTCCGGTAGCGAGACGTCGCCGCGCGGGTAAATTGCACGGAATGTTTATTATCAGATGGGTGATACACCGCCGGTTCAACTCCCTGTCCGATCACCGCCCCTGAAAAAACACTCGAAACAGCCAGTGCCGTTACGATGATTGCTCGTTGCATCTTTTGTCCCTCGCTGTTTGGTACTGCAGGATGAAGGCCACTATTCCACGCGAACTTTCTTGTGGGTCAACCGGTCGTAGACGAAACCGCCTCCGCCGCCCGCAAGTGCCCCGATGGCCGCGCCTTTGCCTCCGCCGGCCAGCGCGCCGATGGCTGCGCCAGCCGCCGCGCTGCCGCCGACAATGGCCGCCGAATGGCTGAACTTCCGGTTGGTGACATACTCACGGCGCACGGGTGCGCTGTATTCTCGCACCACCCGCTCACGACCGTTCGAATCGCGAACTGCCGTTTCGCGGTCCGTATACCCGGTGTCGGTTTGATTCTGGATTGGTTGCGAGTCGTAAGCATCCCGGTCTAAGCGCTCAACGGGATGGCGCTCGCCTCCGGAGTACCGTCGGTCGGTTGAGGCGAACTGGCCGCCCGAGGCGTTCGTCGGCGCTGGCGCAAACGCGCTGTTCTGAGGCGGATTGGCATTTTGCGGATATTGAGCCGGGGCCGCCGTGGCGCCGGCGACGGGCGCAATCGGCGAACGGTTGCACCCGATGGAAGACACCAGAGCCATCAAGGCCGTACCGCCGAACAAAAACAGATTTCCGTTTTTAAATAGTTTCACAAAGGTGTCCCTGCGCACGGTTGCAGCAATTTGGGTGCCGAAACCCCTTATGTTTCAAATTTCCCACACTCTGCAAAATTTATTACAAAGCCGAATTCATATTTGCAATCAATGGGTTACAGCCAAATAGGCCCTGCGGAATTGACAAAGAAATATTGCCTCTGTGCGATACTTAAAACAGAAATGGTTGAATCCGTAGCATGTCGCAGTTGAACGACGCCATCACCCGCTATCACAAAATCTTAGAATCGGAAACTTACCGGGATCTGTCCTGGGTGAAGGCGATTCAGGAGCGCATGGAGGCTGAGAATCTGTCGCCCGGCGGGCGGCTGATTTGCCCTTTTCTTCGCCCCAATTTCGTGACTCAGCGTCAATATGACACTCTCGTGAAAGCGGGAGAAATGTTGATCTCCGCGCTGGATCGCATGTTGCAAATGGTGCTTACGTCGCCTCAGCTCATGGCCCGCATGGAACTGCTGCCGGCCGAAAAGATGCTGGCCGCCATCGATCCAGGCTATCAGGTTCCAGAGGTTTCCTCCAAACTGGATCTGCAGATCAACAACGGCTCATTGCACCTGATGCAGTTCAATGCCGATTCGCCGACCGGCCTGGCGTATGCCGAGGGATTGTCGGATATTTTCTATGACTGTCCTCCGGTTAAAGAGTTCCGGCGGAAGTACACGCTCACTCGCACGGGCGGTAAGAAGCCTTTCCTCGGGGCGCTTCTCAAAGCGTACAAGCAGTTCGGCGGCAAGGAAAAACCCAACATCGCAATCTTGGAATTCCGGCAGGTTACCGGGACCAGCGAGTACGAATTGTTCCGCGATTTCTTCCGCAGGGAAGGTTATCAGTCGGAGATCGTTTCGCCCGAACAATTGGAATACCGCAATGGCGCGTTGAAGGCCGGCAACTTCAATATCGATCTCATTTATCGCCGCCTCAGCGTGCAGGAGTTCTTGATGCGCTTCGATTTGTCGCATCCGCTGGTGCAGGCCTACCGCGACCACTCGGTTTGCATGGTGAACAGTTTCCGCTCGGAGCTTGCGCACAAAAAGGCGATGTTCGCTTTGCTGACGGACGAAACCCTGACCGCGAAGTTTCCGGCGGCGGAGCGCAAGGCCATCCGCGACCATGTGCCGTGGACTCGCCTCGTCACCAATACCCGCACCACCTATCGCGATCAGACCATCGAGCTGATCGACTTCATTCACCAGAATCGCGAGACGCTGGTGCTGAAGCCGAGTGACGATTACAGCGATCAGCACAGCTTCTTCGGTTGGGAGAACGATCAGGCGTCCTGGGAGCGCGCGGTTCGCCAAGCCATGCGAACGCCGTACGTCGTTCAGGAGCGCGTGGAACCGGTGCGGTATCTTTTCCCGATGGTCAGCTACGGGCATCTCGAGTTCAAAGAGATGCGCGTGGATGTTCATCCCCAGGCATTCCTCGGTAAAGTATCGGGATGCTCGAGTTGGCTGTCGTCGGCCGGCGCGGGCTCGTTTTCGACTTCGGCCGGAATGACCCCGACTTTCATCATCGACGCAAAAGCGTAATTTCTCTACTGCGTTTTGGTTGTGGCGAAGCGCTCTTCGCCTGAACCTTCCAGATCTAACGGAACCACGATTTCCAGGCCCGCGCTCGAACCGAGCTCCCGGAACTTGCGCGCCGTTGTGAGAAGCCGCGCGTCGAGCGAATTTCGCCCCTGCTGATAGCAGTCGACCGCTTTTCCCAAACTCCTGCCGACGGCGTCGTAGTGCCCTGCAAAAACGCGAATCCGGTCGTATAATTCCGCGCCCAACCGCCGGATCTCTTGTGCATTTTCGGCGATTTTCTCCTGCTTCCAGCCGTATGCCACGGCTTTCAACAGCGCGATCAGCGTGGTCGGCGTCGCGAGGATGACGTTACGTTCCACACCGTATTCAATGAGCTCCGGATCCTGCTGCAGCGCCGCGCTGAAAAAAATTTCGCCCGGTAAAAATGCCACTACGAATTCCGGCGAGTGATCGAACTGCGCGGCGTATGTCTTGCTGCTCAGCCGCCCGAGGTGGGTCCGGATCTGCGACGCGTGCTCGCGCAGCTTCTGCCCTCGCTCCATATCGTTTGCGGCATCGAGCGAATCGAGATATGCCTTGAGCGAAACTTTCGAATCCACCACGATGCTCTTGCCGTTCGGCAGCTTGATGATCATGTCGGGCCGCAGCGTTCCGTCCGGCGTCGCCAGCGTTACCTGCTCCCAAAAATCGCAATGGTCCATCATGCCTGCGAGCTCCACCACGCGCCGCAACTGAATCTCGCCCCATCGCCCGCGCGCCATCGGAGTCTTCAACGCCCCGGCCAGCTTGGCCGTCTCGTCGCGCAGCTGACCGTGCGTCTCGGCCATCGTTCGTACCTGTTCGGTGAGCGTCGCATACGCTCCCGAACGTGCCACTTCGAGCGAACGAATCTGGGCGTCCACTTTTTCGAGCGAAAGCTTGAGCGGCTTTACCAGTTCGTCAATGGCGACCTGCCGCTGCGTCAATTCGGTGCTGGCCGCTGTCTGAAAGCGCGAGAGCGTGCTCTGCGCGAGATGCAAAAACTGCTCGTTATTGCTGCGCAGCGCCTCTGCCGAGAGCGCTTGAAAGGCGTCGGAAAGCTGCTGCCTCGCTTCGTGCAGCATGGCCAGCTTTTCCTCATCGGCGCGCCTATTTTCCCGCAGGCCGCCATTTTCTTCGCGAAGTTTCATCGCTTCCGCGGCGGCAGCTTCGAATCGGGATTGCAGTTCTTGAAGCTGACGCACCAGGCCCAGAACCCTTTCCGTGAGGGTCCCGTGCTGACCCCGGCACACCAGCCAAGTGACCGCGGCGCCTGCTGCTGCCGCGGCAATCGCCAGGAGCACTGAAAACATAATCCCTATTCTATGTTTTTTTCGCGCTCAAAAGAAACCGCGGCCCTCAGGTTGGCAACTCCCGCCGTATAACGGCTGTCCACAACCGAAAATGCGGCGGCGTCTTCCAGCCATTCATGCCACACGCCATCGGGGTCGTGCGATGCCGTGGTCAGCGTATATTCGCCGGGGCAGAGTTCACACTTGAAGGCAAACGTTACCCTGAGAACATCGCCCGCGGCACGCGGCCCCAGTTTCAGTGCTTCGAGCTCCGTGTTCGTGCCGTAAACATTTAACCCGATGCGCGTGCGGATGAGAATTCCAATCACCGGATCGGCAACGGCATTCTTGAACTGTACTGTTACGCGAATCGATACCGGTTCTCCGCTCTTCCAGATTGCCGCTGGCTGGCCCGATTCGCCCAATAGATCAAGCTTCAGAATCTGCGCGCGCCCGTCTCCCCGCCTCAAGCTGGGCGCCAAGGGCGGCGCTAATCCCTGGCCGGACTCTACCAACTTTTGTGCCACATGCCGGTGCCAGGCATTCAAAACTTCCCGCGGTTCGCCGCGCGCTTTGATGCCGCCATCCGCAATCCACCAGATTTCGTCGCACAGATCCCGAAGCAGATCTTCGTGCTGCGTGACCAGAAGAATCAGATCTCCCGCGCGACGCTTCTGGTCGAGCGCGAGAGCCGCTTGCGAACGATGAATCGTATCGTGGGAATCCAGAGTTCCGTCGATTCCAACGATCTTGCCCGCGTCCATGACATCCACTCGCCCGCGAATCGGCAGCACTGTCCTCTCAGCCAACCGCAGCAGAGTCGTCTTGCCCGCGCCATCTTCGCCCAGAATGCCGATAATTGCCCTCTCCGGCGCACTTGCGGTGAAGTTTTCGAAAGGCGGAAAGGAAACGTGGTCGAAGCGAATCATCAAGTCAATGCCATCTTAAAAGCCTTTCGTTAGCACGTTTGTGTAGCGCTCCGAGCGCTTGAACCCTTACTTTAAAAGCACGGGAAGCGAGGAGAAGGCGTTGTCACCAAGGAATCGCAGTCCGATTGCCGCAACTTGGGTGTTCGAAGTGCAATCCAGCGTGCCTCGATTGCCTGTGAGCGCCGAAAACAGATAGTTCGCCCAATGCCCCAATGGACTTATCGTGTCCACCGGAACAGCGATGGGAATGGTATTTCCAGAAGAATCCCGGGCCGTGCACGTTACAGTCGCGGAGTTAACTCCGTCCAAATTGGCGATCGCCAGACCCGTGTATGTCGGAGCACCGGTTGGCGCAAAGGTTGTACCGTCAAAAGGGATTTCGAAATGGTTGCTCGAGAATGAAGATGGAACTGACGCTTCGTAGTAGTTCCCATCCGGAGCGTGATTTCTAAACAGCGTTTGAATGGTTATTGCTGGATCCGCAGTGATCAGGCCCCAGCCGCTGATCGGCGGTGAGAGTGAGCTTCCGGCCTCATAGTAAAGCGAACTAAACGGCGGCACCATGCCACTGAGCATAGGCGTAGCAGTTCCAGTGCCTGCGAAGGGTAGCGAGATCGGTCGCCCATCACCTCCATAGAATTTGATGGAAAATGACGCGGGTTGAGCGCTGGTATTCACGATATAGAAGTCGGTGACATACGAACCTCCTACCGCTAGATGCGGAAGTGCAGTTCCAGTGCCGGATGCCGAGGCTGGTTTCCTGACTATCGGGAGCGACGAGAATGCATTGTCACCCAGAAACCGGAGCCCAATCGCGGCGATTGACGAGTTGGAAGTGCAGTCCAATGTCCCGCGCACTCCGGCCAGCGCTGGAAACAAGTAGTTGGCCCAGTGTCCCGACGGGCTTAATGAAGGAACCGGAACTGCATTGGCGATGGTTCGTCCCGAAGAATCCCGCGCGATGCATGAGACGCTGGCGGAATTGATCGTATCCAGATTGGCTATAGCGAGACCCGTGTAGGTGGGAACACCTGTTGGCCCGAAGTTCGTCCCATCGAAAAGAATCAGGAACTCGTTGCTGCCGGTGCTCGAAGGAACGGCCGCTTCGTAATAGTTTCCGTCCGGGGCGTGGTTTCGGAAGAGAGCCTGGACCGTAACCGGTGAATCGTACGTGATCGTCGCCGATCCTCCGATCAGAGGGAAATCCGCGCGTCCGGCTTCGTAGTATTTGGTGCCTCCAGCAGGAACGACATCGGAGAGGCGCGCAACAGTACCGACACCTTGGATCTGAAGCGATACTGGCTTCCCGTCATCGCCAATGAAGTTGATGCCGAAATGCGAAGGCACTTGGCCCGAATTGATGACCGTTAACCCCGTGATATAGGAACCGCCAACGGCAAAATGCGGCAGGGCTATAACGGCATCTGACGCCACTACAGAGAGGCTCGCCGTCGTCATGCTAGTCGTCCCGCCGCCTGTAAACGTTATCGAGCAGCTATAAGTGCCTGCGGACAAGCCCAGGGTCTTTACTGACGCCGTGACGGTTTGGGGCGTGATCCCGTTGAGCGTGTTCAACTCCATCCAGGCGCAACTGGTGCCGAATGACGCCACGAACGGAATTCCAATAGACGTAGATGAACTGCTGACCGGAATTGGTTGTTGCGCCGGAACTGCGGCACCAATTTGATACAGCCCAAAGGCGACGAGCGAGGGAACGGAGATGCCGCCAGCGGAGACCGCAATTGACAACGGCTGAGGCGGAGCACTCAGCCCGGCGCTGTCTTTGACTGTGACGTTGAAAGTGAACGTCCCGTTGCTGGCGGGCGTACCGCTGATTGCCCCGGTTGAGGCATTCAGCGTAAGACCCGCACGCAAGGCCCCTGAACTGACGGCCCAGCCGCTGTATGGCGGCTTCCCTCCGCTGGCGGCCATAGTGGCCGTATAGGGAGCGCCTACCAGGCTGTTCGGAAGAGATTTGGTCGTGATCGTTGGGCTTGAGGTGACCGTGATAGATAGCGACTGGGCTGGAGAAATTACTCCCACCGTGTCCTTCACCGTCGCGGTGAACGCAAAGGTTCCATTACGAGTTGGAGTACCGTTGACTGCCCCTGTAGGCGCGTCAAGTGACAACCCTGGCGGAAGGGAACCGCTGCTGAGCGCCCAAGAATTATAGGGCGGCGTTCCTCCACCGGCAATCAGTTGGGCGGAGTACGGCATCCCCAATTCACCATTTGGCAATGTCGATGACGCGACTGCAGGAGTCCCGAACAAGATCGTTAGGGGCAGAGTAATTTTCGCAGTTGCGGCGTTAGAATCTGTGACCACGAATACGAGTTCATACGGTCCGCGAGGACCATTTCCAGAGGGTGTGCCGCTCAGAATCCCACTCGGACTGAAATCTATGCCAAAGGGCAGGGAAGCCTCCACGTGCCAAATATAAGTTCCGGAGCCGCCGCTGGCGACCAGGTTTACAGGTCCATAAGGGAGTCCCTCTGTCCCCGGTGGTAGAGCCGTCGGTCCTGTGATTGTCGGGAAAGCCTGTATTGATCCAGTTGCTGCAACACCAAAAGATATCGGAGCGGGTGCCGAACCGGGATTAACCAAAGTAAAGGAAACGCTAACATTGAAGGCGGTCCCCGGCGAGAGCAGAAACCCCCAATCGACTACAGAAAGAGAGTTGTGAAAGATTCCGCCAAGATAAGGGGAACCGCCAAAGGATCCGTCGAAAACCCCCAGGCTTCCTCGTGAAAAGCCGACAAAGATGCCCTGAGCCGCGACTGGACCGGTGGGAGCTGACGGCAACTGAAGCGTTGTGTCATAGCTGAAAAAAGCTTCTCCTGGCGGTCCGTCGTAAACGGCATCAACCTCATAACTCGCGCTGCAGGATGAATTGGCCGGCAGATTAAATGAGACGTTAGCCGTCACGCTGGTCCCAAATGTTGCGTTCCGAATATCCGTAAAAGACGTTGATTCAAAGACTGAGGGTGCGCCGAGATTCTGGGTTTTTGCAGGGTAATCGAGACATTGAATAGTTCCCTGGAAAGTCTTAGCTACGGTCCCGCCGAACGACGAGGCACATGCGAGTAACCCGAGAACGATCGACGAAATACCGCTTAGTCTCACCATTTTTCCACCTTAACCTGTTGGTTCTCAAAGCGTTCGCCCCACTTTGCCTGGGAATTGCTGTTTCACTTCTGATTATTGGTGCGTCAAATGCGCTCCGCCGGAATGCGAGTGTAGATGGTGATCACTGCCAGCGCACAAGATCCGACCCGCTGAAACTAAAGCTTGGGTCCGACTCAGAAGAATTAATCGTCAGCATACCACTTTACGGGTTTCGCAAGGGCCTAATATACGCGACCTAACTCGGCTTAATTACTCCGAAGAGTTCCAAACAACCCAGTAAAAAGAGTAACGATGATTCGATCACTCGAGCCGCACCGCGCGGTCGTACCCCGTCATCTCCAAATAGCCGACGCCTTTCGACGACCCCGAATACGACACCGCGCCTTCCCAATAACTCGGGCCTTGTCTCGCCTTTCGCTCCTGCGAATCGAGTGCCGCCTTGCACTCCAACGCGATGTTCAGCGAGGGAATGCGAATTTGCCAGCGCACCGGATAGCGCGCGCCCGTTTGCCCGCTCTTCCAATCGCCCGCCCGCTGCAGCGAAAAATCACGCGCCGTCAGGTGATGAGCCCGCCCCGCCGCATCCACAAAAGTTCCCGAGGAATAAGGATCGATGCTTCCGTCCTTCCGGCGCAATTCGAACAGCATCAGCTCGGTATTGTTTTCGAGCTGTACGCTGAACCAGTCCCAGCCCGTCTGATTGGGTTCAAGCTGGTGCGTGAACCATTCGTGATCCATCCAGGCAGTGCCCGAAACCGCATGGTCTGCGCCGTGCAACGTAATCTTTCCCGCAACCGTGAGCCGTGGAAATGAAACGTAGTATGAAGCTCTTCCCGCACCCTCCGACTTCTGGCTCACGCCGTTCTCGCCGTGGATCACCAGCGGCTTCGCCGGATCAAACGAAAGCGTGAAGCTGAAATCGTCCGCCAATGCCGATAACTTCTGCCGCTCACCATCCCAAGCCGCCGACCAGTTTCCATTCCAAATTCGTCGCTGCTCGAAGCTCGCCCCCGCGATCCCCGGCCCGGCGCGATTCAACCGCTCCGTGTAGTAAAACTGATGGCCATCGATATCGGTCAGGGCCAGATGCCCCAGATACAGATCATCCACGCTCCATGCTGAAATTTTTGCCGCACCCGTCTCCGCGCAGCGCTCGCCTTGCCGAAAGAATACCAACTCGAAGCCGAACCGCTTGCCCGCACTGTCGTGCACATTGCCTGTGTAGTACCACCACTCCGTGCGAAAGTCCGGATGCTCAAAGTGATCGCGGGGAAAGTTATAGCGATATCCGGGCAGCGCGGGCTTGTACGAAAACTCGGAGGCATACAGACTCAACGCCAGCAGCAGGACGATTGCGCTCGCGCCCCTGGCCAATCCTGAATACATAACCCACTGTACGTTACCATGAGCTTTTGAATGATCGTTGAGACCCAGTGTGCCCGGTTCGAGAGCATTTCGCTCGAGAGCGGCGCAGAGCTTTGCCCTGTCGATGTCGCTTACGAAACGTACGGCAATTTGAACGCCGCGCGCTCGAATGCCATTCTGATCACGCACGCTTTTACAGGAGACGCCCACGCCGCCGGAGTCAGCCGCGAGGGCGGCAAACCGGGTTGGTGGGACAACATGATCGGCCCCGGCAAGGCTTTCGATACGGAGAAATTTTTCATCGTGTGCTCCAACGTGCTGGGCGGATGCCAGGGCACCACCGGCCCCGC
>JBBROU010000094.1:0-20321 GCA_038229055.1 Bryobacterales bacterium
CTCGTGTCATCGAAAAACAGACCCAATCAATTTTGATCGATCATACATCATCCAAGTAGTGGTGTCAATAGCGGGTGCTGCCTTCGTGGGGCATTCTATAGGTATGGCGAAACGTTCCAAGAAGGACCGACTGATTCTCGTAACAGGAGCAACAGGTAAACAAGGCGGTGCCGTGATCCGGCATCTTCGGGAGAAGGGCTACGCGGTTCGAGCGCTCACCCGGCATCCCGATAAGCCGGAGGCCCGGGCATTGATAGACCAGACCGGCATCGAAGTCGCCGGCGGCGATTACGAAGACAAAGCGTCTCTTCTGCGCGCGCTCGAGGACGTCTACGGCGTGTTCGCCGTGCAGACTCCTTATGAGAGCGGCGTAGATGCGGAGGTGCGGCAGGGCATCGCTCTGATCGACGCCGCGCACACTTCCGAGGTCAGCCACTACATCTATAGTTCCGTTGGCAGCGCAGACCAGAAGACCGGAATCCCGCATTTCGATAGCAAGTGGAAGATCGAGGAGCACCTTCGCGGAACCGGCATGCCCTACACAATTGTGCGTCCGGTATTCTTCATGGAGAACTGGCTGCAGATGAAGGACCAGATCGCCAAGGGGCCGTTGATGCTGCCGCTTACTCCCGAGACGATACTGCAGCAAGTCGCCGTTGACGACATCGGCGCTTTTGTTGCGATGGCCCTCGAACACTCCGGTAAGTGGCACGGAACGGCGACCGACCTGGCAGGCGATGAACTATTTGTCGATCAAGTTGCGCAGACCTTGCAGACGACCTATACCCAAATACCGTGGAAAGACTTCGAGAAACAGGTAGGTCACGAACTCGCCGTGATGTACAAGTGGTTCCAGGATGTCGGATATCATGCCGACATTACTGCGATTCGCAAGGAACTGCCCAACGTCACCAGTTTCGAGCGCTGGCGGAACACCAACTGGCCGGCGCGCGCGTAGGGCTTGTTAACTCGATTCGCCCCAGGGCCACTCGCCTCGGCTGCGGGCTCGCGCGAGAAACGCTACGACTGTGATTGCGATTACCGCGACGCTGACTGCTATGTAGACAACGCCGCTCGACAGCAGGATGAAGATCCATCCGGCCAGCGCGACCGCAACCGGGATTGGGTAGAGAAACATCGAGAACGGGCGTGCTATGTCCGGCCGGCGTCTGCGAATCAGGACGGCAGCGGCGCATTGCGCGATAAATTGCGTAAGTATCTGAATCACGAGCAGCGCTTTGATCAGATTGTCGAGCGAAAGAAGACAGGCGCACGCGGCGAGCAGGCCCATCGACACCACGGAGAAAGATGGGAAGCCGCGCCGGGGATGAACGCGGGCAAAAATCGAGAAGAATTCACCTTCCCGTGCTGCCGCGTAAGGCACGCGGGAGTATCCAAGCAGCACCGCGTAGACGGATCCGAAGGCCGCCACCATGATGAGACCGGCCATCACCGCTCCGGCGCCAGCCCCATACAGGCGCTGAATGAAATCGGACACCACCGTGTTGGAGACGATGGCTTGCCGCCACGGGATCACGCCGATAATCGACAGGCTCATGGCCGTGTAAAAGCACGCGAGGATGCCGATGGAAAGCAGAATACAGCGCGGAATATTCGTCGCCGGGTTCTTCACTTCATCGCCGATCAGACACACGTTGAAGTAGCCGCTGTAGTCGTACATGGCGATCAGGGTGGCCGCCCCCAGTCCCAGGAAAAAACGATTGGAGGGACGAAACGCATCCGGAGGAAGATCGAATGCCAGGGCGGGGTGGAAATGAGTCGCGCCCGCGACGACGATCCACGTCATTGTCGCGAACAGCATCACCGACATCGCGACGGAAATCTTTCCAATGGACTGGATGTTTCGATAGAGAAGAAAAGTCGCAAGCAAACAAATCACGATGGCCAGGAGCTTCGTTTGCCAGTAAGTGAGGCTAGGCAACAGCACGTGGGAATAGTCGGCAAAGCCCACGGCACCCGATGCGGTCGTAAGGGGTCCGGCAACGATGGTCTGCGCCAGAAAAAGAAAACTCATCAAACGGCCCAGAGATTTCGGGCCATAAGCCTGGCGCAGATATTGATACGATCCTCCCGACCCCGGCATGGCGGCGCCGAGCTCGGCCCAAACCAACCCGTCGCACAAGGCGATGAGCGCGCCGAGCCCCCAGCCGAGCATGGCTTGCGGCCCGCCCATCGCGCCGAGCACAAGCGGGATCGTTAGAAACGGGCCGACACCCACCATGTTGAGGATGTTCGCCGAGAGGGCGGGAACGAGGCCAATCTTGCCGAGAAGAACGCTGCGGGCGGGGGGCGGGGGTGACGACATCAGAACGGCTCGTTCGCGATTTCAGGATCTTGAGTTTGCAATCCGTTAATCTTCCGCTCGATGTCGTCCTGCGCGGATTTTTTCAACTGCTGCACAATCGCGAACTCGCGGGAAGCTTCGTCCGAACGATTCAACTTCCGCAAGACCTGGGCCTTCAGGTAATGCGCGCTGGCACTCTTCGCATCGAGCCGCTCGGCCTTATTCACTTCGGCAAGGGCTTTCGCATACTCACCGCGATGATTCAAGATCTTGGCTATCCCGTAGTGCGACGCGCCGAGCCGATCGTCACGCCGCAGCGCCTCGCGGAAAAGCTTCTCCGCTTTGGCGTACTGTTCGCCGGCGAGACTGATCTCGGCGAGTTGCTCGTAGTTGAAGGCCAGGTCGGGTTCGATTTTGCTATCTTCGACGAACTCGTTTTCGGCCATCGAAGACTTTTGTAGACGCCGCAATGCCACGCCCGTATAGAAATGCAGAAAGGGGAGCTTCGGATCTGCACGCGCGGCCTTTGCGAACTCCGCGACCGCGTCCTCCGGCTGCTCTCTGGCGAGATACGCTTTTCCGATCAGAAGGTGCAGCTCGGGCGACTCTCCACGCACGCGCAGCAGCTGTTCCATGGATTTCGCTTCGAGCTCGGGCCGTTCGGATTTCCCCGATGCGATACCTAAAACATACAAGTACTGCAGATTCCCGGAATGGTCGGGCCAGAGAGGTTCGAGCGCATGCATCGCGTCCGAATATTTTTCAGTCAGGAAATAACACAGGCCCAGCAAGTAGCGGGCCTGTGAAGAATTTGGCTGGTCGCGAACGACGCCCTCAAACAGCGGAATGGCGGCCTCGAAATCGTTCTGCCGAAAATGAGCGAGACCGATGTTCAAACGAATCCCGGGTACGCCAGGAGCAAGCTGGCGGGCTTTCTCAAATTCCTCGAGCGCGAAATTCCATTTCTTCCGGCGCATGTAGATCACGCCGAGATTGGCACGGGCTTCCACGGATCGCGGGTCACGCGCCAGGGCGGCACGAAACGCTTTCTCGGCTGCAGGCAGGTGGTTGTCCCGCAGAGCTTGTTCGCCGGTCCGATAAACCTGCTTCAGATCGGATGGTGTCTGCGCGTAAGACAAAGCGGTTGCGCAGAGAACGCCCACTTGGATGACTCGCCCCAGCCACACAGAATGACTTTAGCAAGGCCGCATGTTGGGGCTACAAAGAGTCGGAATTGTTGCCACGGGCCAAGAGCGGGTATAGAATTTCCGTAACGCTGCTTCCAGGCAGCATTCGGAGACAAGGGGGTATACGATGAAAATTGCAATTTTGAGGAGCTTTCTGCTCGTCTTCGCCTTTATCAGTTGCAACGCGCAGGACACGGGCTCAATCAGCGGTACGGTTCGAGACAATACGGGTGCGGTTATTCCACATGCCGATGTCACCGTGCGCAATACAGGTACCGGAACAGCTCGAAAAACTACCAGTAATACCGACGGCGATTACCTTGCGGCTGCCCTTCCGGCCGGAAGTTATGATCTCTCGATCACAGCGGCCGGTTTCCGCCGTTTCGAAGCCCAGGGGATCGTAATTCGCGTCGCGCAGCAAAGCCGTATCGATGCTACCCTCGCCGTCGGCGACGTGACGTCAGAGGTGACTGTTTTGGGCGCGGGGATTGCACAGGTGGAAACAGATTCTTCGGAACTGGCGGGAACCGTTACCACCAAGCAGATCAACCAGCTTGTTTTGAATGGCCGCAATTTCACGCAGCTGGTCACTCTCGTTCCCGGAGTCAGTAACCAAACCGGGCAGGACGAAGGCACGGTTGGCGTGTACGGAAACGTCGCCATGAGCATCAATGGGGGCCGCACCGAATACAACAACTGGGAGATCGATGGCGGCGACAACATGGATAACGGGAGTAATTCCACTCTCAACGTTTATCCGAATATCGATGCCATCGCCGAGGTCCGCGTGCTCACATCCAGTTACGGGGCGCAGTATGGGCGCAACGGCTCCGGCACTGTCGAAACCGTAACCAAATCCGGCACTAAGGAATTTCACGGCGATCTCTTTGAGTTTGTTCGAAACGACAAATTCAACGCTCGCAATTTCTTCCAAACGGAACGATCCTCCTATAAGAAGAACGACTACGGATTCACCATCGGCGGTCCCGTGTTTATCCCCGGATTTTTTAACAGCAATAAAGAGAAGACGTTCTTTTTCTTCAGTGAGGACTGGCGCAAAGAGCGCGTTCCGGGTCAAGTATTTAATCAGCAAGTTCCCTCCAATGCGGAGCGTGGCGGCGATTTTTCCGACATCTGTCCCGGAGCTGACTGCCCCAAAATGAATGCTGCCGGAGATCCGTTTCCGGGAAACAAAGTTCCGGTGGATCCAAACGCGCAAGCCATTCTGAATGCGCTCATTCCACAGGGAAACGCTTCTGTCGATGGCGTCCCGTACTATCGCGCTTCCCCGGTTACGCCCACGAACTGGCGGGAGGAACTGGTGCGCATTGATGAGAATCTAACCGACAACCATCGCGTGTTTTTCCGGTTCATTCATGATTCCTGGAACACCATCACGCCGACGCCTTTGTGGGCCGGCGGTACATCCAGTTTCCCGGCGGTGCAGACGAAGTTTGTCGGCCCCGGCGTGAGTCTGGTGGCGCATATGACCAACAGTTTTTCGCCGAGCCTGCTAAACGAGTTTGTATTCAGCTACACCACCGATCATATTTTTCTGGACGCAATCGGGAATACGGCCCGGCCCTCGACGTTAACGGTTGGAGGAATCTTCAACAACGGATTCGGTGGATTGCTGCCGGGCGTGCAGTTCTGTTGCAATTCGGCATACGGGGGCGGCACGGTCGGAGAGAATACCGGCTATTTTCCATGGAATAATGCGAACCCGACCTATACTTACCGCGATCAGATCTCGAAGAATGCGGGCAGTCATAACCTGTTTGTCGGGTTTTACTTCGCGGCTCGCCAGAAGAACGAACAAAACAGCCCGCAGCTTCAGGGTCTGCTAAATTTCAGTAGCACATCGCCCAACAGCACGGGAAACGGTTTCGCCGATTTTCTCCTCGGCCGCATACAGTCGTACCAGCAGACTACGGCGAAGATCAAATACTATAACCGATCCAAGAGTTTCGAACCGTTCATTCAGGACGATTGGCGTATCACGCCGCGCTTCACTCTGAATCTGGGATTACGCGTTAGTATGTTCGGAACCTATCGGGAAAAATACCATCGCGCCTACAATTTCGATCCGCGCCGCTACAATGCGGCCAGCGCGCCGCAGATTGATACCGATGGCTCGCTGACGGGCATCTCAGGCAATCTGATCCCCGGTTCCGGCGATCCCTTTACTGGGATCGTGCAATGCGGAAAAGGCGGCGTCCCCGCGGGGTGCATGACAGGGCACCTGTTCAATCCCGCACCGCGCGTGGGCTTCGCCTGGGATCCGTTCGGCAAAGGCAAACTCGCCATTCGCGGGGCTTATGGGCTGTTTTTCGAACTCACAAACGGTAACGAAGGAAACACCGAGTCGCTCGAAGGAAGTGCGCCGCTCGTCTTGAGTTCCACCCAGGTGAATATCAACGGATACGGCAACATCGGCTCGGGAGGGGCCGCTTCATTTCCGCCGCTGAATCCAACGTCCATCCCCACAAAGGTTCGCTGGCCCTACATGCAGCAGTGGCACTTTGATGTGCAAACGGAGCTGCTGCGGGATACCGTCGCAACCGTCTCCTACGTGGGTACCAAGGGAACGCATCTCACCCTGCAGCGCGACATCAACCAGCTTTTCTCCACGCCGTCATCGCAAAACCCGTATAGGCCGGGTCAGCCCATGACCTCCGCCGATTGCAGCAGTGGGCTGGTCAACGGGTCCGCTCCCACAGGGCAGGCACTGATCAATTTCAACGTCGCTTGCGGCGCGGATGCAAACCCGTATCGCGCATATCGCGGATTCGGCAGCATCACTTCACTTGAGAACCAGGCAAATTCCAGTTACAACGGTCTGCAGTTTTCGCTCCGCCGCACCGCCGGCCGGGCGCAATTCAGCGTGGCCTATACCTACAGCCACTCGATCGACAATTCGTCCGATCGTTACGACGGAAACTTCCTCGATTCCTACAACCTGAGGAGGACGCGCGCCAGTTCTAACTTCGATCAACGCCATCTGCTGAACGTCAGCGGAATTTACGACCTGCCGATTTTTCAGAATCCGGGAATCCTGCACACTCTGCTCGGTGGCTGGCAGGTTTCGGGCTTGATGACGTTCCAGACCGGAACTCCGTTCAGCGTGGTGAACGGCTCATATGGTGCGGGCGTGGGCAACGGCTCAGGCACAGCTTCTTTCGTCGATATCATTGGCGATCCTTATGCGACACCGGCGGCTCGCGAAATCTCCGGAACCATCGGACCATTGCTTTACAACCCGGCGGCATTCGCGCAACCCCGCGGATTGACGTTCGGAAACGCGGGAAGAAACATTCTACGGAATCCTTCGCGTACCAATTTCGATATGGGTTTGTTTAAGCGTTTCGCGATTTCCGAGCAGAGAGCTTTCGAATTCCGCGCCGAGGGCTTTAACGTTTTCAACCACACCCAATTCAGCGGAGTGAACAACGCCGCGAGTTGCTACGGCGGAACAAACAATTCGGCGGGTGATGCAAGCTGCCTCGTGGGTGTCGGTTTCTTGCACCCGAACGGCGCTCACAATCCGCGCATCCTGCAGCTTGGGATGAAGTTCATCTTCTAATGGCAAAACTGCGACCGGTGGTTTATGAAAAAATCCATCGGTGACAATCTGATCCCGAAAGGCTGGACGTTCGAGAAGGGTCTCGACTTGGTAAAAGCGGCGCGCTTCGACGGCATCGAGATGTGGCTGGGCGACGGTGCCTGGTTCAAGCCCGAAACGCCGGACCACGAAGTCCAACTCCTGCGGAGAAAAATCGACAACGCCGGACTCAGTGTTTCGACCGTCTGTAACTCGCTCGATTGGGATCAGAATATTGCCGCGCGCGATCCCAAGGTCCGCGCGCTCGCTATAAAGCATGTCGAGCGGCAGATTGAGACCGCTCAGATTCTCGGAACCGACGCGATCCTGGTCGTAGCGGGCGTCGTCACGCAGGAAATTCCGTACAACGAGGTGTATCAACGTTGCCTCGATTCACTGGCCGTTCTGTCTGAAAAAGCCAAAGCGGCTAAAGTCAAGATTGGTTGCGAGAATTGCAACTCCGAGCAGCGCTTCCTGCTGAGCCCGCGCGAATTCTCCACGTTTCTCGATCAAGTTAACAGCCCTTGGGTAGGTATTCATCTCGATGTGGGTAACATTCACGACACCGGTTTCGCGGAACAGTGGATCGAAATCAATGGCCCGCGGATCACGCGCGTTCATGTGAAGGACGTATTGAAACATCGTGGGCGTTCCGGAGATCAGAGCGTCTACACGAATCTGTTTCTGGGCGACAACGACTGGCCCGCCATTCGCCAGGCTCTACGAAAAGTCGGGTACGACGGTTGGATTATTGCGGAGATGGAGGCGCGCTACCGTTTTGCGCCGGACCAGCAGTTTTACGACACATCGGCGGCGATGGGCCGATTCATTTCCGGGAAGATGTGAGCATGATTTCCCGCCGGCTTTTTGTTGCGGGTTCAGCGGGCGTTATGGCGTTGCGCGCGCGCCGGCCGCGCGTTTCCGAGAGCAAGCCGGCAATCTTGGATTTGGAGGCCGGCTGCGGATTGCCGGAATCCATTCGCGGTTTTCACGCTGCGATGAAGAGCGCGGAGGTGGTTCGCCGGGTGCGGCGGAATACGGATCTGATCATCGTTCCGGGCGCGATGGCTTTGGCGGCTCAGACCGTAGACCAAATTCATAGTGCCGCCGACATGGGCAGCACGATCATCCTCGAGACCGCAATCGCCTTCGGGAATGCGCGCGAGTTCGCCGGGCAGCGACGAATTTTGTCGCGCGAGTTCGGAATTGAAATCGAAAGTCCAATCGACCTCTGGCGTGGTGCCGTGGGCTCAGGCCTGCCTTACATCGAATACAAACGACCGCTCGTTTTCGTGCGGGACTTCGGTCATGCCGTACCGGTGGTCGCGACCGGCGATCAAGCACTCGCCGCGGTTCAGAACTTCACGGTCGCCGCTTCGGTCCCGTTCGGACCGGGCAAGATCATTTTTCTTGGTTCGCCATTAGGTCCGGTATTGTTGGCCGGAGACCGTGAAGGCGCGCACTGGCTATCCAGCCAAGCTCTTCAAGCTCTGGTCGATTAACTGTTGGGTGCCGGTGTATGGATCGGCCTCACCTTCCCATTCCATCGAAAAGAAGCCGCGGTATCCGCTGGTTTTCGCAATCTCGAAAATGTGCGCGACCTCCACCCGAAACACCTTCCCGTTATCGACCTCGGAATCCTTAACGTGCGAAATGTTGTAGGCGTGGCTGAACATGGCGCGAAGTGAACGATCGTTGTAATCCGTGCCGCCGATCAGCATGGAGTTGCAGAAATCCGGCAGAGCGCGGAGCCATGGACTCTCGACCCCTTCGATGATTCTGGTGATAAACCCGGCCTCCTCGCTCTTCGGATCGTCATTCTCAAGATTTACAACGATGTGCTTCTGTTTCCCATAAGCAGCCAGCGCCTTCAGGCTGGCGACGGCACGGCCGAGATCGGGATCGGCCCCGTGAACCCCTTCGATGTGGGCGCGCACGCTAGGGGACCCGATCGCCGCGGCTGCGTCGATCCATCGCTGAGCGTCCTCCACAGACGCGCGGCGTTTCGCATCATCCAAATCGCATAAGCTGCCGGCCGGGCTGAAAGGAACATTCACGACTCTCGCGCCGGCTTTCTCATGCGCGTCGCGAAGTTCTTTCAAGTACCGCGGGTCACGCGAGACGAAATGTTCGCTAAGCAGCTCCGTGTTTCTGACATTGAACCGCTGCACCACCATGGCCGGAAACCCGGTCAATGGGATACGCTCCTTGCCGTCCGCGCGGGGCTTCGCACCGGGATATTGGATGTATTCGCGGAATGGGTACGATGCGACTGCGAGCCGATTCCGCGCGGTCGTGGGAAAAGCGATCGCAGGTTCTTTGGCGTGCAGCAGAACGGTTCCGTTTGCCAGCAGTCCCGCGCCGCTGAGAGTTAGAAAGCTTCGGCGTTTCATCATCTACACGTACATGATAGGCTCGATTTCAGGCATACCATGCAAGCACCTCAATCGCAAAGCAAGGAAGTTGACCTGAAGGCCGTATATGACGCCGTCGTCGTCGGCTCCGGCGCGGCGGGTGGCATGGCCGCCCACGTCCTCACGTCGCACGGCATGAAGGTATTGCTGCTCGAAGCCGGCAAAAAGCTGAACGTCACTAAAGAGCTGAGGTCGATGGAGTGGCCCTACGATCATCCGCGCCGCGGCGAGATGCCGCCCGAATTCCATGCGCTATCGGGCAAGGAATATTCGGTGCGGAATCCGCCGTATGCAGCCGATTCCACGTACCCGCATGTCGAGAGCTATGTCCAGGGCTGGAATGGCGCGGACTACAGCAAGAACATCGTCGTCGATGAGAAGGACCATCCGTACACCGGAACAAAATACGCTTGGGTGCGAGCGCGTTGCGTGGGCGGTAAGACGAATATTTGGGGCCGTCTTGCGCTGCGACTTTCCGACTACGATTTCAAGGCAAAATCGCGCGACGGCTATGGCGAGGATTGGCCTGTCTCTTATGCCGATATCCAGCCTTACTATGACAAGGTGGATCTGTATCTCGGCATCTCAGGCCATAAGGAAAACCTGCCCTATCTGCCCGATAGTCTGTTCCAACGCCCCATCAAGCTGACCGCGGCCGAATTGAAGCTGCGCGGAGGGCTGGCTAAGATGGGCCGGGTGCTGACTCCCTATCGCGCGGGCGTCACCACCGATGGGCTGAAGCACAACAAATACCGGAGCCGCTGTTATGGCCGGGGTGCGTGCGATCGCCACACCGGGGGCTGCGACATCCACGCCGCTTTCGATTCGCCGACCGGACTGATTCAGCCGGCCATGGATACTGGCCATTTGACGCTTCGCCCGAATTCGATCGTCTACGAAGTGAATGTGGACCCGAATAGCGGCAAGGCCAGCGGGGTCAGTTTCATCGATTCCGAAAGCGGGAAATCGTATCAGGTGCGGGCCCGCTCCGTCATTTTGGGCGCGTCCACTCTTGAAAGTGCGCGTTTGATGCTTCTATCGAAATCGACGCTGTATCCGAACGGCATTGGAAATTCCAGCAGTCATGTCGGCCATAACTTCTGCGAGCATCTAATGGGGCCCGGAATTACCGGTCTGGTGAAGGACCTCGTCGGAAAGCCACGCACGCTCGACGATGGCAAGCCGGGAAGCTTCTATGTTCCCCGCTTTCGCAATTTGGCGGACCGGCAATCCAAGTTCCTGCGAGGTTACGGTTTTGAGGGAAGCAGCGGAACCACCATGCGGCCGGAGAGCGCGTTTCTGGCCGCCGGATTCGGCACAAGCTATAAGAAGGCGGTGCGGGATTATGCCGGAGCCTATATCGGCATGGGCGCGTTCGGTGAGTTGCTTCCCCGCTACGAGAACTATGTCAGCATCGACCCGGCGGTAAAGGACAAGTGGGGCATCCCCGTGCTCCGGTTCAACTATAACTTCGGCGAGAATGAACGCAAGATGGCGGAAGACATGGCAGTTTCGGCTCGCGAGATGTTCGAAGATTCCGGCATCGAAGTTCTCGAGGTCAGCCGCGAGGTGTTGACCGAGGGTTGGTCCATCCATGAGCTCGGAACCGCCCGCATGGGAACCGATCCGAAGAATTCGGTTCTGAATCAGTTTCAGCAATCGCACGACGTCAAGAATCTTCTGGTGGTCGATGGCAGCAGCCATGTGAGCGCATCCTGCCAGAACCCGACCTGGACCATCATGGCGCTGTGCTGGCGATCATGCGACAACTTGGCCGGGGAACTCAAGAGAGGGAACGTCTGATGGACCAACATTCACGTCGAGATTTGTTTCGCGTAACCGCCGGAGCCATTGCCGCGGCGCCTTTGGCGACTATGCGGGCGGCGGCAGTGGAACCCAAATTTTTCACGCCTGATGAGTTCCGGCTGGCCGATGAACTTTCCGAGATGATCATCCCGACCGACGAACATTCCCCTGGTGCTCGCGCGGCCGAAGTCATGGTTTACATCGATAGGCGGTTGGCCGAGGATTTCACCGATGAACGCAGAAAGATGTGGCGCGATGGGTTAAAGTCGATCGACGCCTACTCGGAAAAGGTCAATGGAGCGCCATTTCTTAAAGCCTCGCAAGACCAGCGGGTAACAGTTCTGACGGCTCTCTTGAAAAATGAGTTCAAGCCGAAGACGCCTGAAGAGATATTCTGCCGGTCCGTCAAAACGGAAACAGCGGGCGTCTACTACAGTTCGAAAATCGGTATCCACGAGGAGATTGGGTACAAGGGCAACGTAGTTCTGCAAGAGTTCGCCGGATATGACGCCGGGCTGGTGACCGTTAAGCCAGCATGACGGCCGGCAAAGTAAAGGTGGGGATCATCGGCTCGCAGTTTGAGGCCGACATACACGCAGCCTCGTTTCAGATCATGCCCGAGGAGGCCGAAGTAGTGGCCGTGGCCTCGCCGACCCCGGGAAATGCAGAAGAACTGGCTCGCCGGTATGGCATCCCGCGAGTGTTCCGCGATTACCGCGAGATGCTCGCCGAACGTGACATCGAAATGGTGACCATCGCGGCGCCCAACGCGCTGCACAAGCAGATGACCTGCGATGCGGCGCGCGCCGGTAAGCACGTGGTGTGCGAAAAGCCCTTGGCGATGACCTTGGCGGAAGCCGATGAGATGATCGACGTGTGCCGCGAGGCCGGCGTCCTGCTGCTCTACGCTGAAGAACTATTCTTCACGCCGAAATATGTGAAGGCCAAAGAAATGGCGGATCAAGGCGCGTTCGGCAAGGTCCACCTGGTCAAACAGAGCGAAAAGCATTCCGGCCCGCACAGCCCCTGGTTTTGGGATTCGGAACGTTCCGGCGGCGGCGCGTGGATGGATCTGGGCTGCCACGGCATCGCGTTCTGCTACTGGTTTCTGGGGCGTCCGAAGATCGAGTCCGTCTTCTGCCAGATGGGTACGTACGTTCACCGCGACAAAACCGAGTGCGAGGACGAGGTAATCGGCATTCTGGAGTTCGCCGGCGGCGCACTGGGTGTCATCGAGAATAGTTGGTCGAAGCCGGGCGGCATGGACGATCGCATCGAAGTGTATGGCGATTCGGGCGTGACCTACGGCAATCTCCATATGGGTAATGCCCTGCCGACTTACAGTGCGCGCGGCTATGGGTACGCGGTGGAAAAGGCCGGCTCCATCACCGGTTGGAGCTATCCGGTATTTGAGGAGCTGTGGAATTACGGCTTGCCGCAGGAGATGCGGCATTTCGCGCGCTGCGTGCGAGGTAAGGAGTCGCCGCAGTCGACGGGCGAGGACGGGCGCGTGGTTCTCGAAGTGCTCTGTGCCGGTTACGCCTCCGCCGGCCAAGGCTCGAAGGTGGCCCTGCCCTTTTCTTGCGCCGAATGGAAGAAGCCGATCGACGGCTGGCGCGCAACGCGCAAATGATCCGCGCGGCAGTATACTGACCCAATGGCTGCATTCCGTGCAGTGCTCTCCACTGTCGTGTTAGCCGGTCTTACTATGGCCCAGGAACACGTTTCTTTTCAGACTCAGGACGCGGGACTCATCTATGCCGATGTCTATGGCAAAGGGGATCGTGGCGTCGTCCTCGCACATGGGGCTCGATTCAATAAGGAGAGTTGGGCGAAGCAGGCTCAGGCGCTGGCGGGCGCTGGATTCCGGGTTGTGGCGATAGACTTCCGGGGCTACGGGCGATCCCATGCGCCGGGCCAATCCGACATCTATACTGCGCCGCTGTATCTCGACGTGCTCGGCGCCGTCCACTACCTGCGGAGTTCTGGAGCGAAGACCATATCGGTAGTGGGAGCGAGCATGGGAGGCAGTGCGGCCTCCAAGGCGGCGATTGAGGCGAAGTCGGGCGAGATTGATCGTCTAGTGCTGCTGGCTGCCGTGCCCGACGCGCCGGCGGAAAAATTGAATTTGCCGAAGCTATTCATTGTCGCCCGCGACGATGCCGACGCGACCGGACCGCGCTTACCTGCCATTCGGGCGCAATACGACAAGTCCCCGGAGCCGAAAGAACTGATCGTGCTGGAGGGTTCGGCGCACGCGCAGTTCCTCTTCCAGACCGATCAGGGTGACCGCTTGATGCGCGAGATCCTGCGATTTATCTCGGCGCGGTGAGCGGACCGGCACCTAGAACCTGAAGCAGTCCAGCAGATCTCCGATATCGGAGCGTCCATCCCGCGGCGGCGCGGGCGGTCCAAACGTTTGACCATTGGCAGCGTCGTTGTTCAGGCCCGGAGTCTGCACATCGAACTGGTGATTGATGGATGCGAGCGTAGGCAATCCAAAAATTGCTTCGACGAACTTCAATATGGAACCGTGCTCACACTGCACCGGAGATAGGTACTTGGGCTTGGCATACGGTGAAATTACCCAGGTGGGTACGCGGATGCCCGCGCCGTAAGCATCGAAAACAGGCGGAGCCACGTGATCGAAGAAACCGCCGCCCTCGTCGTAAGTGAAAATGTAAGCCGCCGTTTTCCAGTAAGACGAATTCATCAGAGCCTTGAGAAACGCCTTCTGATTTTGCACCCCAATTCCCAGCGGATAGGGCGGATGCTCCCCGTTCAAGTCGGTCGTCATCAGGAAAGAGACCTGCGGAAGCGTGCCGGCCTTCAAATCGTTCTCGTAATCGTCGTCGCTGAAGTTGTTGACACGCGGGTCCTGGAACCATTTTTGGAAGAACTGGAAATGGTTATCGCAGACGCCGCTCCCGACCGTACACGCCGGTCCGTCGTTGTATACCTTCCACGTGACGCCGTGCGTCTCGAGAAGGTCCAGGATGCACGAGTAAGTCAGAGAACCGGCCGGAATGCTATTAGTCGTGTTGCCGCCCGAAGTTCCCGCCGCCAGATAGAGCCGGTTCGGATAAGTCTCGCTCAGGACGGAACAGAAGTAATTCGCGCACAGAGAGAACTTGTTGAAGAACGAGTAGTAAAACGAGAGGTCGTTCTGGTCATAGTAGCCCATTGCGCCTGAGCCGTCGCCTGTGTAGAAGCCATTCATGGCACCGTTGTTCCACTCGGCGTGGATATGCGCCCAATCGTGGTTGGGATCGGGTGAAATTCCGGAGGTCAGGTGGTTGGGCGTAACCGTGCCGCCATGCCCATCCGGCTGAGAATAACCTGCCGGCACGCCATAAGATCCGACGAACGGCGCATAGCCGTAATAGTGATCGAAAGAGCGGTTCTCATTGCAGCAAATCAACACATTCTTGATTGGAAATGTGCCGGCCGCCCTAATTTGAGGCTCCGCTTGGGCCTGCAAGGGTCGCACCGGGATTTGTGAGGCGACGCCCCCCAGTCCGAGTGCGGAAACGCGTTTCAGCAGTTGGCGGCGCGACCAGCCGTTCGATGAATCGTGCATGAAGTCCACCTTTGCAGCCCGAACTTTCGCGGGGGCAATGGCAAGTCTAGTGGATTGAAGGCTGCGGTTCAAGTGGCACAGGAGGAAACTTCCACTCTCTCCACCAATCCGTATCGCCGAGACCCAGAGCGTTCCATGCGGAATCCATTGCGCGGCTGTCGCCCCTCAGAACGGCTGCGCGAGTTGCCTCGCGCGGCAGTCTCACGATCGAAGCGAAGCGGTCGAACACTTCAGCGCGCTGGTCGCCCTGTGTCCGCACCATCAGATGCCACAAAGACAACGCATCGCGCGGCCGGGCCGCCCCAACCGCGATCGAAAGCGAGGCCGCATCGCCGGATGTGTCGAAGTGAGCCAGCGCGTCGGTCACCGCTTTTGGCGCATCGGTGAAATACGGAGTGCCAGGTCCCCGGTTGGGCCGCGTCACACATGCGGCACCGGCCGGTATAAACGACTCAATGTGGTTTCGCTCGAAAGCCACCCAGCCCAGTTCAACCGTAACCAGTCCGGTTCCGTCGTTCAAGACTTGCAGGGTGTAGCGGCAGCCAAGGTCAATGGTCTTTGCCGAAGGCGTATCGACAACGAATCGACCGGGAGGCGCCCAAATAAACGCGTGGATTACGCCGCGTTGCAGATCGAAGCGCTGCTCACGATTGTTTGACGCAAGGATCTGCAGACGGGAGTTCGGATCGACCGTGACTTCCCCTGTATCATCGGCGTGAATGTTCGTCTGCTGCAAGGCGCCCGTTTCGATAATCTGACCGGCGCGAACACGGCGGCCATTTGACAACTTCCAATCCGTGACGGGACCGCGCAACAACAGGGGTTCGGTCAGGATTCCGGCGACCAGAACAGCCGCGGCCGCGAGCCCCCAAGACACTGTGGATTTGCCGCGGCGGGGCGTCGCTGGCGCGGCTACTTCCCCCGAGTATTTCAATCCGCCAAGCAGTTGTTCGAGGCGAACGATTTCAGGATCGGCCTTTCCCGTCCGGTTCCACAAATAATCTTCACTCATCGTTTGCCTTCCAGTTGTTCCCGCAAGATTTTCATTCCACGGCAGAGATTCACGCGCACGGAACTATGCTTCAGGCCAGTGTGCGCGGCGATCTCCGGCCCTGTCATTCCTTCAACAAGCCGCAGCACTAGGGTCTCGCGATAACTCTCCGGAAGACTCTGAATGATTGCGAGCACTTCAAAGGCTTCACCCAGTGTTTCACCGCCGGGCAGGTCGTTTGGTAAATCTGTCACGGCGCGCATGCGGCGGTGATGATCGAAAGCTACCCGCCGCGCGATCGAAGCCAGCCAGCCGCCGAAGGCCTCAGGCTCGCGAAGGCTTGGCAATTGTTCCATGGCCCGAATGAACACGTCCTGCATTAAATCCTCCGCGTCGCCGTAAGTCGCGTGAGCGAGAAGGATGCCGTGAATCATGCGCGAGAACTGCTTGTAGAGTGCGCCGAAAGCCGCGCGGTCACCCGCTTGCGCGGCACTGACCAGCGCGGTCTCCTTGGTGCGCAGCTCGGGAATCAGTCCCAACACTTTTCTTACTCAAGCGTAACTTGCTGGAGCATCGAGTTCACTTCGTCGGGCGAGGGTGCATGGTAGAACACCTTGGTGGATGCGCGATTCGGGCCGTCTTTGCGGATCGGAACGACAAATCCTGTCGCGTAGCTCTTATATTCGGGATTGGTGGCGACCATCTTAACCGTCCATCTACCGTCTTGCGGCCACTCCTGAGTTACGGCGAAGGCGCCCGGTTCCGATAACTTGATCACTTTCAGAGGAACGGATTGGCGTTTACCGTTGGCGATGCCCTCGGCGGTTGCGGTTACTGTGGTCTTTTCCGGCGAGTGGCAGGCGGTGATATGGGCGACAACAACGGCGTGCTGAGCCACAGCCTCCGAATTGGCTTTGGCATCGTCAATCTGTAGTGTGAGAGCGCCCGCAAACATAGGAACCGCTATCAGGGTCGCGGCGAGTGAACCGTAAATAAAACTTCTCATGGGTGAATCTCCTTCGTGGATGAGACGGATTGCGCCCACGGAGTGTTAACGCGCTTTGTACGTCATACGAAAGATATATACTTGTCCTACTATGTTTCGACCTTATATCCGTTTTTCCCTCCTGCCGCTCGTCGCAGTTGCAATTCTTAGCGCGCAAAGCACGCCAATCCCAGGGAAATTCTACGAGTACTACACCGTGGCCAGTACCCAACCGGGAATTTTCAGCGCCTTGGGAGAACCCTCGATCAACGACTACGGCCTATGCGCCTTCATGGGCCAGACCTCAATCGGCCAGACGATTTGGACTTCCGACGGCAATATGCATCCGCTAGTCGATATCAATCCGGGTTCCGGGAATCCTGGTACCGTCTTTTTCGATCAGCAGATGCAGATCAATACAAACAATCAAGTGGTGGCGAGGGATTCCATAAGTGGAACGTCTTCCAACGTACGGATCTGGAACGCCAACGCCACCGACTCGTTCACATATCTGGCCCGCGCAGGCTCGGGGCAGCCGTTCAACGGCACCTTCGGCGCGCCGAGTATCAATAAGAGCGGAGGCGCGGTGCTCGCCGTGATCTCCGGGTCGCAGACAGAGCTAGTGGAGTTCGCAGGAGGAGTAAAGAACACTTTCGGCATCAACACCGGGACTCCTCAACCGGTGATCGCCACCAACGGCAGCATGGTGATCACGACTACCAACCGGGGAACGGGCCTCAATCAGGTCATTCTGTTTCAAAACTCATTCTCGTCACAAACAACCATCGCCGACGGAACTAACTTCTCCTACCTGGACACCGCGCCGGGACTATCGCCCGACGGCAACGTCGTGGTGTTTCAGGGCACGTTGACGGCTGCGGGCGCGACCAATCTGGGCACCACGGCCGGACCGGGCATCTTTGCCGCCGTGAATACCGGCACCGCCTGGCAAACCATCCGCGTAACTGGACTCATGGCGGAAAGTCCCAACGACCCAAATGGGAATAACGACGGCATTTGCGATCCGGGCGAGGTGTGCATCAATGCTGCCGAGCTCGGCTACGACGACACCAGCAACGGTGTTTTCTTCAGCTCGTACCCGACGAACAGTCGAGTGGCCGTGACGAATCTCGACTTCGGGACCGCGGGAATCGCCGACGATTCCTTCGTGATCTCGTTCGTGGCGACACCCAGCCACGCCAGCCGCACCAACCCGGTGTTGGCAAACTTCCCGCTGCTGTTTTCGAACCAGACCGGACTGTGGACCATTCGCGTAGATGTGGATAATCAGCTTTCCGCGCCGAAAGGAATGGTTTTCCATCCGTTCACCGCAATTCCGGTGGCACAGATCGGAGACCAGATTGGGCATAGCAACTTCATCACATCGATTGGAGTGAATCAGCAGATCGCCAACGCGGCTAAGGATGAAACGGGGGCGATCCGCACCATGCGACGCGGCGACCACCGCATCGCTTTTCTCGTGAATACGACGGCGGGCAAGCAGATTATCTACCGCGCGAATCATTTGGATTCCGATCAGGATGGGCTGCTCGATCATTGGGAAACCACGGGCATCGACATGAACCAGGATGGGGTCATCGATCTGAATCTGGCGGCCATGGGTGCCAACGTGAACAAGCGCGATCTGTTTGTGGAGATGGATTGGCTGAGCGATCAGACCGGGTTCAACTTCCATCCGGCTCCGGGAGTGATTACGTCGGCTACCGGCGGGGCTGGTTCTTTGCCGAAGATGCTTTCCACGGCTCCGGCGCTTTCGGGCAATATGTACGGGGTGCGCAGCGATGGCGGGGCGGTGGCGACGATTCCCGCGGGAGTCATCATGCACATTGACGGCGGCGCGGGAACGGACCATGACGGCCATTCATTCTCTTACAACATGGGTACCGGCGTTCTAAACGGCGGGGACCCGATCGGGATGGCCAGCAATCCCACTGCATTGGTGGAGATTCTCTACTACGGCGTTCCGGGGTCGATCAGCGTTCCGGGCGTGAATACGCGGTCATTTCAGGATGTAAAAGATAAGTTCTTCGGCTCTAAGGACAGCGACGCGCGGGAGCTCGCGTTTAAGTATGCTGTGCTCGCCAATCACTACCAATTCGTGGATTCCAAGACTCCCGTGAATCATCCGATCAGCGGCGCGGGTGCGAATTACATTCTGGTGGGAGATGCATATCCACCGGGATTGACCAACGGGGATTACATCAAGATCACGGCGGGTACCGGAGCCGGACAGACAATCAAGATTGGCAGCTTCGACAGAGTGGTTCTAAATAAGATGTACGTAGCCACCAACTTCACGACGATTCCAGATACATCGAGTACGTTTGCGTATTTTGATGGTTCGTCAGGGCTTTCGGAAGTGTTCTTCAACCCCGCGCCGGACTATAACAGCCTGCCCGGAAACGACTTCATCTTGAGCCTGGGCGGCTGGGGAGTAAACCCGGACGGCTACTTGATGAACGCCTGCGCGCAATGGCGGACGTTAGCGCACGAGATGGGACATACCCTGGGATTGAGGCACGGAGGAATCGACCACACGCCGAAGAACCCGAGTTACCACAGCTTGATGAGCTACACCTATCAATTGCAGTGCACCCCGGCAAGCACGGTGCAAGCCTATTCGACGGCGGGTGACGCGGTGTTCAACGATTTCGCCAACTTGAACCACAATTTTCCCGAAGTGCTTTTCCATGTGGGGAACACCATTGCGCAGGGGTACGGGTCAGGCGGCGAAACGGGAGCGCAAACGCCGGAACAGAATGTGCAAGACTACATTGCCCAGAATGGGCCTATCGACTTCACCAAGCCAACTGTTGCGATCACGGCGCCTAAGGCTAGCTCGCAGCTGGGTCTGGGAGGACCGCTTTCGGTGTCAGTCACAGCGACCGATAACGTTACGGTTGCGAGCGTTCAAGTCACGTTCGACGCAAACGGCAACGGAGTAATCGATTCGAACGAGATTCTGACCGCTAAGGCGGTCGGAACGAACCTCTACAGCGCAAAATACAGCACTGTGACGGGGAACCCGGGTACGCGCGTCCTGACGGCGATCGCATCGGACGCGAGCGGCAACACAGCGAAGACTACCATCAATCTGAGCGTGATCACGGCGAATCCGGCACCGGTTTTACAGGTGTTAAACCCGAGCAGCGCGACGCATGGTGGCGCGACCTTCGTCATGACCATTACGGGCACCGGATACCTGAGCGGCTGCACCGGTCAATGGAATGGGGCGGCACGCAAGACAACTTTTGTGAGCGCGACGCAGATCAAAATGACGGTGCAGGCAAGCGATATCGCCGCGATCGGAACGGCGCAAGTGACGGCGGCAAATCCGGCTGAAGGCGCGAACAAATCGAACGCTCTGACATTTACGATTAATTAGTGGTTCAGCGCTGCGGGCAGAGTCGCTGTTTCTGACCCGCCGAAAG
>JBBROU010000095.1:0-19996 GCA_038229055.1 Bryobacterales bacterium
GAAATTCCGTCGCGCCGGCACGCACCACATCGCCTTCGCGCGCCTCGGTGTCGATCCCAGGGTTCTCCGGCGTTGCAACTCCCAGCCATGCCGCCTGCCAGTCCAGCCGGTCGCTCAGCATCGTGTCCCGCGCGTTCATCATCACCGGCGCGCCCGTCGCCGCCTTCAACTGCGCCGCGCCCCCAATGTGGTCGATATGCGCGTGCGTGATCACGATCGACTTCACCGTCAGCCCGTGCTTCTCCACGATCGCCAGGATCTCCGGGACGTTGTCCCCCGGGTCCACCACAATGGCCTCGCGGCTGCCCTCGTCGCCAAAAATCGAACAGTTGCACTGCAGCATGCCCACCGGCAGCGTCTCGTGAATCATCTCGGTTCCCATTGCATCCTAGCGCAGCCACCCTTCATCATGAAGAGGAATGCCTCCCGTCCTCGATGTCCTCGGCGTAATCCTGCGCTGGCTGCACATCATCTCGGCGATCGCGCTACTCGGAGGCATGGTGTATGCCCGCTTCGTCGTGACCCCCGCGCTCTCGACGCTTGTCCCCGAACTCCAGCAGAAGCTCTCCGATTCCATGGCGCGCCGCTACCAGGGCCTGCTCTACTCCGCCATCGCCGCGCTGCTAATCTCCGGCACCTACAATCTAGTGCGCAAAACCGGACTCACGCCGCTCTATCACGCTCTGTTCGGAATCAAAGTTCTGCTCGCGCTGCATGTGTTCGTCGTCGGATTCCTTGCCGTGCAACCCGGCAATCAGAAGCGAGCGCGCCAAGTCACCGGCATCGTGATCTCCGGAATCCTGATCGTCGCCATCTCCGCGGTTTTGCGGAAGCTCTCCTCATGACCGACGGCTACCGGGCTCTTCGCGAATCGGCCGCGCTGCTCGATCTCACCGCTCGCGCCCGCATCTACTGCTCCGGCGACGATCGCGCCCGCTTGCTTCACGCCCTCACCACCAACCACGTTCAGCAACTGCGGCCGGGCCAAGGCTGCTACGCATTTTTCCTCAATGCCCAGGGGCGCATTCTGGCCGACGTCAACATTCTCTGTCTCGAAGATCGTCTGCTCCTCGATCTCGAGCCGGAAGCGCGCCAGCTCATTTTGGCGCATCTGGATCACTACATCATCGCCGACGACGTGACACCCGACGATGCCACAGATCGCACCGTATGCCTGGCCGTGGAAGGCCCCGGTGCCGCTGCCCTGCTGACGCGTGCCGGCGTGCCGCTACCGGATGTGCCGCAGTCATTTGTGCTATGGAACGCGGCCTTGGTCGCGATGCTGACCGCCACCGGCGCTCCCGGATTTCGCATCTTTGCGGATCGGGAAAAGCGCGCTGAAATTGAATCGCAACTCCACGCCGCCGGCGCGATTGACGCATCCCCCGATGACATGCGCACGGTCCGCATCGAGCACTTCCTGCCACGCTACGGGGACGACATCCGCCCCACCACGCTTCCGCAGGAGACGCAGCTCGCTCGCGCGCTGCACTTCAGTAAGGGTTGTTATCTGGGTCAGGAAATTGTGGAGCGTATTCGCTCGCGCGGCCACGTCAATCGCGTGCTGGTCGGCTTCGAAGCGGAGTCGCCAACAGCACCGCCGGCCGGCACCAAGGCTTTTGTGGAGGGTCATAAGGTCGGCGAAGTCACCAGCGCCTTGTTCTCTCCCGCCGTGAATCAAGCGGTGGGGATCGCGCTCATCCTGGTGCCCTCGTCGAAGCCAGGCACCATCGTCGACATCGACGGCCCAGCCACAATTCGCGCGCTGGCCACCTAGCTTACAACCCCGGATCGAACCCGAGATCGAAATCTTCTTCCGGATCTTTGTTCAGCAGATCGCGCAGCAGCACGTCCACCGTGCGCTCCACTTTGCCGTTGGCGCTGAAGTGGATGCCGCACTCTTTTTCGGCATCCTGCTCCCACCACCACCGGCCCGCGCGCTCCGATTCCCCCGCTACCGTGGCCCGCGTGCACGGCCCGCAGCCGATACTCGTGTAGCCTTTGGCATAAAGCGGATGCACCGGGACATTGTGCTCGGAAACATAATCGTCAATCTGCTTGTTGGTCCATTCGATTAGCGGACTTACCTTCACGAGAGACCCCGCCTCCACCTGCGGCACATTCGCGCGCGTCGGATTGTTCCCCCGCCGCAGCCCGGTCATATATGCCCGGAACCCGCGAAGCTTGCGCCCCAGCGGCCGTACCTTGCGAATTTTGCAGCACAGCATGCGCGACGCGACATCCTTGTGGAAAAGATTCGGCCCGTGCCGCAGCAGCATCGATTCCACTTCGCTGGCCTCGGGCGAAACCGTCTCGACCTCCACGCCATAGCGCTCGCGGACCGTTTCGATCATGGCGTAGGTTTCGTCCGGAAGCCGCCCCGTATCCAGGGTGAACACGCGAAGTTGCGCGTTATGACGCACGGCCATGTCCAGAATCACCATGCCGCCTTTTTGAAAGCTGGTGCACAACGCCAAGTCCTTGCCGTAGTGCGCCACCGCCCAGGTGATGATCTCCGCGGCGGGCCGCGATGTCTCCGGCAACCCTACGCCTCGGCTTTGCCGATGAGAATGATCGCGATCGGCAGGCTCCCTAAGTTCGTGTTGAGTGTCCAATCGTGATCTGCTTCCTTGCCGAAAGAGATGCTCCCCAACCCCGGCGCGATGCTAAGTACGCCCGGATGCGGTGTCCCCGTTGCCTTCACGCTCAGCGCGATTACCTGCGGCTGGGTCAATGTCGCGTTGGGATCCTTGTCTAAATCGGCGGGAATCATCGCCACGAAGTCCCGCTGCGGTGCCGCGCCCAGATGATCTCCGGAAACGGGCATCAACACATAACGCAGCGTGTAAACGCCTGGCTTAATGGTCTGGCCGCGACGGTCGGCGCCCTGCACCGGAAAGCGGATGGCCCCGACCAGGCTTCCCAAGGGGATGGTGCCCATGGTCACCGCATCCTCCGTCACCTTCGGCCCGCTCGCCATCGCGGTTCGGAACCAGATCTCGGATACCGCCGACCCGCCGGCGTTCAACACCCGTGTTCCGTCCTTTTGCAAAACCGCGCTAACCGCCGGTTCCAGTTCCGAGGGAGGCGCTCCCGCCGGTGCGGTCTTGTACTGGCCGTAGGCCGCCACAGTCATCAAGGCGAAGCTGAGAAGTAGTTTTTTCATGGGTGGCATCTCGGGTTAGAGCAAACACCGATCTTGCAAGGCTGCTGAGGAAAATTGGAGCGGGAGACGGGATTCGAACCCGCGACATCGACCTTGGCAAGGTCGCACTCTACCAACTGAGTTACTCCCGCAACGAGAATTACTATTTTCCACCCCTGCGTGCCGCCATGTCAAACCATATGAACGGCGTATGACCTATAGTTTCTAAGATGCTGATTCCATTGCTCCTTAAAATTTGCTTCAGTCTCTTGCATCTGTGCTAGACTACTTTTGCTGATCGCTTTGAACTCGCGATCGGCACACAGTGTCGCCGCCGTTTCTCCCCCCTGCTCGGTAGAGTTTGAGCCCCGGTTACGTGTGATTTTGTTGTTGATTTTCCGAGGGAAAAGTGTGTATTTGTGGTGAATAATTCAGGCGTTGTGAATAATCCCTGGGATCGAGTGAAGAGTAAGCTGGAAGCGCTGCTCAGCTCTGAAAGCTACGAGAATTGGATTAGCCGAACGGAATTCTCTCAGGTCGATGGCGACCTGCTCCGCGTGACCGTTCCCGACGACCAAACCCGCATTTGGATGGAAACCGAGTATGGTGAGCTCGTGCAGGAACTCGCGCGATCCCTAGGTCTACAACTGCGCCGGGTCGCATTCGAGATCGCCGTACCAAAAGGCAATTCAGCCACGATCAACACCTTTCTGAGCAATTCGTCGCGTTCCGACGATTTCGATTCCGTGATGACCAACCTCAACCCGAAGTTCACCTTCGAGACTTTCGTTGTCGGGGCGTGCAATCAGTTTGCGCACGCCGCCGCCCGGTCGGTGGCCACCAACCCGTCGCGAAGTTATAACCCGCTTTTCATCTATGGCGGCGTCGGCATGGGAAAAACTCACCTGATGCATGCCATCGGCCGGGCGCTGATGAACCACGCCCGCATGCGCGTGGTCTATACGTCAAGCGAGCGTTTTACTAACGAGGTGGTCACCGGAATCCGCCTGGAACGGATGGCCCAGTTCCGTCAGCGCTACCGCACCGCCGACGTGCTTTTGATCGACGATATCCAGCTGCTCGGCAGCAAAGACCGCACTCAGGAAGAATTCTTTCACACCTTCAATGAGTTACATGAGCACCAGAAGCAGATTGTGATCTCGTGCGATTCACCGCCGAAAGAGATTCCCGGCTTGGTCGACCGCCTCCGCTCGCGTTTCGAGTGGGGCCTGATGGCCGATATCCAGGCTCCCGATCTTGAAACCAAGATGGCGATTCTCGACAAGAAGGCCGAAGCCGAGGGAATCCAGCTTCCCCAAGATGTCCGTACCTTCATGGCCATGAAAACCAAGAGCAACGTGCGTGAACTGGAAGGCGCACTGGTTAAATTAATGGCCTACTCCTCACTCACCGGAACCGCCATTAATATCGCGATGGCACAGCAGGTTCTGAAGCATCTGCTGCATGCCCAGGATCGCCGCGTTACCATTGACGCCATCCAGAAGGCCGTAGCCGAAAAATTTGGCGTTAAGCAAGCTCAACTTAAAGAGAAGAGCAACACCAAAGCCATCGTGCATCCCCGCCAGGTGGCGATGTATATCGTCAAGCAGTTGACCTCCGCGTCCCTGCCCGAAATCGGTCGGGCGTTTGGCGGCAAGCACCACACCACCGTGATCCACTCCATCAACAAAATTACCGAAGCGCGGCATAATGATCCGGATTTAAACAGGATGCTTCACAGCCTAATCGACTCACTCCAATGAGTTTTGGTTTTTTCTTCCACAGCGGCTCGCGCCCTGGGCCCGAGGGTCTGTGTAAATTGCGTGACGGCCTGCATTTTTGCTTTCCCACGCGCGAGTTTTACACAGGCGGGTAGTGCGAAAAACGCTAGGATTTTGTATAATTTAGAGAGACTTCAACATTTCGACAGGCCCCACGAATACGGTTTAGTTTAGTATTCATTTTTCTAACGGAACAGTAGTATAGGGGACGTTCATTTTTATGGAATTTACGGTCAGCAAATCGGATCTGGTTCGCGAGTTGAGTCTCACCCAAGGTGTCGTCGAAAAGAAGTCGACGATTCCGATCCTCGCCAACATTCTGCTCGAGGCGCACGGAGATCGGCTCACCCTGACTGCCACCGACCTCGAGATCGGTATCCGCTGCTCCTGCCCGGCGCGCGTCAAAAAAGAGGGCGCAGGCACCGTACCGGCCCGCCGTCTGCTGGATTACGTCCGTCTGCTGCCGGATTCCGATATCACCATCAAGTTCCTTGAGAACCACTGGGCCAACATCACCTGCGGCCGCTCGCGCACAAAAATGGCCGGCATGTCCCGTGAGAGCTTCCCGGAGCTGCCCGTTATGCCCGCGCCGGTCGCGCAGATTCCCTACAAGCAACTCTCCTCGATGATCTCGCGGACGGTCTTTGCGATCTCGATGGAAGAATCCCGTTTCACGCTGAACGGCGCTCTGCTGGTGCTGCAGGATGGCGGGATCACCATGGTTTCGACCGACGGCCACCGGCTGGCTTACATCCAGAACGCGCTAGCCGACGCCAATGCGCATAGCTTTCGCGCGCTGGTTCCGCGCAAGGCCATGGGCGAGATCGTCAAATTGGCCGACGAGGGAACTGCCGATGACAAAGTGTCTTTAGCCGGCGACGACAACCATCTATTTTTCCAGTTCGGCGAACGTCTGCTGATCACGCGCAAGCTCACCGGGAACTTCCCCGATTACGAGCGCGTCCTTCCCAAAGAGAACTCCCACATCGCGACCCTAGCGAAACTCGAGATCCGGGCTGCCATTGAACGCGTGGCCCAGTTCGCCGACGAGCGCTCCAAAGCCATCCGCGTTCAGTTCTCGCCCGGTGAGGTTCGCGTATTTTCTTCTTCGGTCGAAACCGGCGAGAGCGAGGAGAACGTCCCTTCCGAATACAAGGGGCCGGAGCTGGAAATCGGATTCAACGCACAATACCTACTCGATTTTCTGCGCGCCATCTCTCAGGATCAAGTCGCCTTCGCACTGAAAGATGAAAAGAGTGCCGGTGAACTGCAGCCGTCCTCTACCGAGGGCATCAACGGACATTATCGGTACGTCGTAATGCCCATGCGTATTTGAGCTGTTCCCCAAGGAAGTAAGTGAATGAGTTCTATGTCAAACGAAGTAACCGGTAACCACGATAACTACGACTCCAGCAGTATCAAAGTGCTGGAAGGCTTGGAGGCCGTGCGCCTCCGCCCGGCCATGTACATCGGCTCCACCGGCGAGATGGGCCTGCACCACCTGGTTTACGAAGTGGTTGACAATTCTGTTGACGAGGCGCTGGCCGGCCATTGCACGGAAGTCAACGTCACCATCCACATCGATAACTCCGTCACCGTCATCGACAACGGCCGCGGGATTCCGGTCGATATGCACGAAGAAGGCGTCTCCGCGGCCGAGGTCGTCATGACCAAGCTGCACGCCGGCGGCAAGTTCGATTCGAAAAGCTACAAAGTCTCCGGCGGTCTGCATGGGGTCGGTGTGAGCTGCGTCAACGCCCTTTCCGAAAAACTGGATCTGGAGATCTGGCGGGAAGGCTTCACCTGGCAGCAGGAGTACAGCCGCGGCGTTCCTAAAACTCCCCTGCAAAAAGCCGGCAAAGCGGGGCGCAAGACTGGCACCAAGATCACCTTCAAGCCGGACGCGACCATCATGGACGCGACGAAGTTCAGCTACGATCTTCTGGCCCAGCGCTTGCGCGAGCTCGCTTTCCTCAACAAAGGCCTAAAGATCACGCTGACCGATGAGCGCGAAGACCCCGTCAAGGAACACGAGTTCCTCTACAGCGGAGGTATCGCCGAGTTCATCAAGCACCTGAACCGCGGCAAAACCGTCCTCCATGACAAGCCGATTTATTTCGAGGCTTATCGCGAAATGGCCAACGGTAACCAGATCGGTATCGAAGTCGCCCTGCAGTACAACGACAGCTACTCCGACACGGTTTTCAGCTTCGCCAACAACATCAACACCGTTGATGGCGGCACGCATCTGAGCGGCTTCCGCAGCGCGTTGACGCGCACCATAAACGCCTTCGGCCAATCCGCCGGCCTCTTCAAAGATGTCAAGGAAAATCTGAGCGGCGACGACGTCCGCGAAGGCCTCACCGCCGTCATTAGCGTGAAAGTCCCGCAACCGCAGTTCGAGGGGCAGACCAAGGGCAAGCTCAACAGCGATATTCAAGGCCCGGTCACGCAGTTCGTCAACGACGGTCTGACCGAATACTTCGAGAAGAACCCGGCGGTGATGAAGAAGATCGTCTCCAAGGCGATCGATGCCGCGCGCGCCCGGGAAGCCGCCCGCAAAGCCCGCGACCTCACCCGCCGCAAGGGGGCGCTCGATTCCAGCGGCCTACCCGGCAAGCTGGCCGATTGCCAGGAGCGCGATCCGGCGAAATGCGAACTGTTCCTGGTTGAGGGCGAGTCCGCGGGCGGAACCGCCAAGCAGGGCCGCGACCGCCGCTTTCAGGCCATTCTGCCGCTGAAGGGCAAGATTCTCAACGTGGAAAAAGCACGCTATGACCGTATGCTCGGCCACGAGGAAATCCGCTGCCTGATCACCGCTCTCGGCACCGGTATCGGCAAAGACGATTTCTCCGCCGCCAAGCTGCGCTACGGCAAGATCATCATCATGACCGACGCCGATGTGGACGGCTCCCATATCCGCACCCTGCTGCTCACGTTTTTCTTTCGCCACATGCAGGAGTTAATCCTGCGTGACAACGTCTACATCGCCCAGCCGCCGCTCTACCGCATCAAGAAAGGCAAGAGCGAGAAGTATATTAAGAATGAGCAGGAGTTCACGCGCGAAATCATGCGCCGCGCCACGGAAAACCTGACGCTCGAAATCGGCTCCGACGGCAACAAGGCCACTCTCGAAGGCGGCGAATTGCGCGCCTTCCTGCTGAGCCTCGACGAATTCGAGCAGATGTCCCACAAAGTGGAGCGTCGCCTTCGCGATCCCCGCGTCGTGGATATCCTCTCAAGCATCACGCTTGCCATCGACACCAAGGCCGATTTCTCGGACAAGGGCAACGTCGAACAGCTAGTGGCCGCACTGAACGCCGCGCAGATCCCGGCGCGCATCCAGTCTGACGAAGAGCACTCCGCGTGGATGGCGGTCTACCACGATTCCACCAATGCCGAGCGGCACGTCGGCATCGATTTGGCATCGCAGCCCGATTACAAGAAATTCCGCGTGCTCTCCAAACAAATCGGAAAATTCAACCGTCCGCCGTTCCTTTCGATCAAGAACGATCGCCGCGAGACGCAAGCCAACTGGCAGGATCTGCTGATTCACGTAAAGAATGAAGGCAAGCGCGACGCTTCAGTGCAGCGCTACAAAGGCCTCGGCGAGATGAACGCCGAGCAGCTCGCCGACACCACCATGAACCCCGAAAAGCGCACGCTTCTCCGCGTCCGCCTGGAAGATCTGGTCGAAAGTGATTTGATCTTCACCACCCTGATGGGCGAAGACGTGGAAGCCCGCCGCAAATTCATCGAAGAGAACGCGCTCGACGTCAAAAATTTAGACGTCTAGAAAAAGCATTCCGCGCAAAGCCGCAAAGAACGCCAAGAAAAAAATTCTTTGTTTTTCCTTTGCGGTCTCTGCTCCTTTGCGCGGGATCGCCTTTGATTTACTTTACTTCGCGTGTGGCGTCAGTTCGTCTTTCTCGACTTTGCCGTCTCGCAAATGAATAATCCGGTGCGCATGCATGGCGATGTCGAGTTCGTGCGTCACCAGAATGATCGTGTTCCCCTGTGCATACAGCCGCTCGAACAACGCCATGATTTCGTTGCCGGTTGCCGAATCGAGGTTCCCCGTCGGCTCGTCCGCCAGCAGGATGGAGGGATTGTTCACCAGCGCGCGCGCAATCGCCACACGCTGCCTCTGGCCGCCCGATAGCTCGTTGGGCTTGTGGTACATCCGCTGCTCCAGGTCCACTTGCCGCAGCGCGGTCTTGGCGCGCTCCAGCCTCACGTCCGTCGGCGTGCCGCTATAAATCAGGGGCAGTTCCACGTTATGCAGGGAACTGGCGCGCGGCAGCAGATTGAACGTCTGAAACACGAACCCAATTTCTTTATTCCGGATTCGCGCCAACTGGTCGTCGCTCATATCGCTGACCAGCGACCCGTTGATGTAGTATTGGCCGCGGCTCGGCGTGTCCAGGCATCCGATCAGGTTCATCAGCGTCGATTTCCCCGACCCCGATGGACCCATGATCGCCACATACTCACCGCGCTTGATCTCAATGTCGATCCCTGAGACCGCATTGATCTCCTGGTCGCCCATGATGTACGTCTTCCACAGATCGTACGTGCGAATTACGATATTTTCGCGCTTTAGCTGCTCGCCGCGCTCTTCCATCACTTCATTGACTGCTGTCGCCATAACGATTCGGCTCCTATGCCTCGCTACGCCTTACGACGTCTTCGTCGCCGGCTTGTTATCCACCTTCACCTGCGCCTCGTTGCGCAGCGTCCGAATAACCTGATACGTGCCAGTGACGATTTCGTCGCCATCTTTTAAACCGCCCGTCACTTCGATGTCGGTCGCGCCCGTGATCCCCGTCTCCACCTTGCGGAACTCAGCCTTGTTGTTGGCAATCACGAAAACTCCCTGCACTTCCTCCTTGCGGGCCTTCTCCGCCGCCGGATCGAGTTTTACAGCCGTCGCCGCTCCATTAGCCGCCTTCGCGTCGAGATCGCCCTTTTGCCGGATGGTTAGCGCTTGAATCGGCACCGTTAAGGCGCGCGCGCGCGTCGCCGTCGTGATTTTCGCGGTGCACGATAGACCGGGACGCAGTTCATCCGGAGGATTGTCCAGCGCGACCACCACTTTGAAATCCTTGGCTTCCTGGCTGGAACTGGTGCTCTGCGATGCCGCAAGTCCCGTGGAACGGAGGATTGCCGTATTGCCGATTTCGATCACATGACCCTTGAAGGTCTTGTTTGGAATCGCGTCCACTGTCACATCGGCTGGCTGATTCATCTGGACGTTTACGATGTCGGTCTCGTCCACTTTCACTTCCGCGGTAATCAGCGACATGTCCGCGATCGTCATAATCGTGCTCGCCGCCGAATTCTGAATTCCCTGCACGACCGTTTCCCCAACACGCACCGGAAGGTTGGTCACCACGCCATCGAGCGGCGCATATGCATTGTGCTTGCGAAGAATGTCGGAAAAGCGCGTCAAATTCGCTTTGCTCTGGGCAATGCGTCGCTGGGATGCGGAAGCCTGAGCCGACATCTGGGTTACCTGCGCCTTCGCCTGGGTTAACCGCGCTTCCGCTTCCTTCAGCGCAAATCGCTGGCCGTCGTAAGCCGCCTGCCGCACATCGAAATCCTGCTTCGCAATCAATTTGTCATTGAAAAGCTGTTTGCCGCGATCGAAATCGAGCTTGGCTTTCTCCAGATCGGCGCGCGTGCGGTCGATGGTGGCTTGTAAGGTGGTCAGGTTGTCCTCCGCCGCCTTGACTCCCGCCTCGGTCGCCGCCGAGTCCGCTTCCGCCGAGCTCAAGCCCGCACGTTGGGCGCTCACGTCCGCTTCCGGCTGGATCGATTCGATCCGCGCCAGTAATTGGCCCTTCTTGACGTGGTCGCCTTCCTTCACCAGAATGGCAGTCAGCTCACCCATCGCGTTTGCGCCGATGTTGATGTAGTTGCGCGGCTTAACCTCGCCCGACGCCGTGACCACACTGGCCAGGTCCTGCTTGGCGACCCGCCCCGTCTGGACCGTCACGATCCCGCGTTGGCTATATTTCACGCTGGCTAGGACGCCAACGGCCACAAGCAAGACTACAGCGACAGCGATGACAATTTTCCACTTGTTCTTCACGATGGCAGCACTCCTCAGGAAGCTAAAACGCGTAATTGGTTGTATTAGTTCAGTAAATAGTATAAACGGAGACGGATTCGCTTCCGTTGGCCCTTTACAACTCTTTACTGTCGGACCGCGATTATTTCCAGGTCACGCGATCCGGAGCCGTGTTGGTGCACCGGTTCGTCGCGTCCATGCCCGACGTCAACTGCGCACACGTGTTTTCGGTCGCGGCCCGCAGCGCCAAGTCATGCGAATTGGCTTTGGCCGTCCGGCACGCCGTCCTGCCTTCGAAAGTGATACAGACTTCGCATCGGTAGGCGGTGTTCCCGAATGTCGCATAAATTATAGCGGCCAGCACCGCCGCCCCAAACAGAATGCCCAGGAGAACGGGCTTTTTCACGCGAAGAAGTTTCCCATCTTCCGGAACTTGCTGTAGCGCTGCCGCACTAGCTCCTCGGGTGACATCCTGGCTAAGTCGTCGAGCGCCGCAACCAGGGTAGCCCGCACCGTCTCATATGACCGATCGGGATTGACGTGCGCTCCGCCTTCCGGCTCCGGAATCACGCCATCGATTAACTGCAGTTCCAGCAAATCTTCGGCCGTCAGCTTCAACGCCGCCGCCGCCAGTTCCGCTTTGGCCGAATCCCGCCAGATGATGGCGGCGCAGCTCTCCGGCGAGATCACGCTGTAAACGGCATTCTCCATCATGTACACGCGGTTGCCGACTCCCAGCGCCAGGGCCCCGCCGCTGCCGCCCTCCCCGATGCACACCGCCACCACGGGCACATTCAGCCTCGCCATCTCCCGCAGGTTCCGCGCGATTGCCTCGGCTTGTCCGCGCTCTTCGGCGTCGATTCCAGGGTACGCGCCCGGCGTATCCATGAACGTGACGATGGGCCGCTTGAACTTCGCCGCCAGTTGCATCGCCCGGATTGCTTTGCGATATCCCTCTGGCTTGGGCATTCCGAAGTTGCGGTGCAGTTTCTGCTTGGTGTCCCGCCCCTTCTGTTCGCCGACCAGCATCACTGGCCTGCCATCCAGAAATCCCATCCCGCAGATGATCGCCGCATCGTCCCCATAAAGACGATCGCCGTGAATCTCATCGAAATCGGTGAATAGCTTCTGAATGTAGTCGGTTGTATGCGGACGTTTCGGATGCCGCGCACATAGCACCCGTTCCCAAGCCGGATGCTTGGGAACGGTTTCAGGAGTTTCTACTTGCGGGCTCATGCGCTGCCTCTCTGTTCGAGCTTAATGTATTCAGAATAGCCTTTTTTATTGATAAAAGCGGGGCGCTCGTCTACCATCATATGGACTCATGCGCAGAATAGCCGCAATTTTCCCCGTGATCCTAATCATGCCCGTACTTGCCCAGGTCGCGGTCACGACGCAGCACAACGACAACTTCCGCACTGGCTGGAATTCAAAGGAGACCATCCTGACTCCGGCAAGTGTGAGTCCGAAAACTTTCGGTAAGCGGTTTTCCCAACCGGTCGACGGCTACGTTTTCGCGCAGCCGCTCTACGTCCCGGGGGTCGTGATCGGCGGCGCCACTCACAACGTCGTCTATATCGCGACCGAGGGCGACAGCGTCTATGCTTTCGACGCCGATAACAACACCGGATCCAATGCTAGCCCGCTATGGCACGTAAACTTCACCAACCCTGCCGCGGGAGTGACTACCGTCGTTTTTTGGGACGTAAACAATGCCGATATCGTGCCTTACATCGGAATCACTAGCACCCCCGTCATCAACACCGTCACCAACACCATCTACGTAATCGCCAAGACGGCGGAAGTTTCCGGCGCCACCACCAATTACGTTCAGCGCCTGCATGCGCTCGATCTGCGCACCGGTGCCGAAAAGTTCGGCGGCCCCGTGGTGATTGCGCCCACTTACCCCGGCACCGATGTTCCGAACGACGGTCGCGGTAACATCACTTTCGACGCGTTGCACCAAAATAATCGGGCCGCCCTGCTGTTGAGCGGCGGTGTTTTGTACGCGGCCTGGGCCTCGCACGGCGACAACGACCCTTACCACGGATGGATTGTCGCGTTCAGTCCGACGACGCTGCAGCAGGTTGCCGTTTATAACACCACCCCGACGGCCACTCCTGGGTTTGCTTCCAGCCGTGGCGGTTTTTGGCAATCCGGTGAAGGCCTTTCCGCGGATCAATCCGGCAATATCTACGGCGTGACGGGGAACGGCACCTTCGATGGCGTCACCAGCTTCGGGGACACGGTGATGAAATTTTCCCCAAATCTGATGCGCCTCGATTGGTTTACTCCCTACGATCAAGAAACGATGAACCTCAGCGACGCCGACCTTGGGTCCAGCGGCGCCACTCTATTGCCTACCCAGACCGGCCCACACCCTCACCTGCTCGTCACCGGAGGTAAAAGCGGGAACATTTACTTAGTGAATCGGGACGCCATGGGAGGCTTCTTCCCCGACCACAATCAGATCGTTCAGTACCTGCCGACCGTCATGGGCGCGGCGTTCGGGAATCCTTCCGTCGGACCTGGCTATCTTTACTGGTGGGGCGCCGGCGATGCGCTAAAAGCTTTCCCGCTCAGCGGCGGCGTTTTGGGTACGCCCACCATTGGGACTACGGTCGGTGGCTATCCCGCGGCGGTTACCAGCGTCTCCTCCAACGGGCTCGGAAATGCGATCGTGTGGGCCATTGAGACCGATTCGTACGTGACCAGCGGCCCCGCTATCCTGCAAGCGTTTCTCGGCAGCAACATCACCGTGAAACTCTATGACTCTCGCGTGAGGGCGGCGCGCGACAATCCCGGTCCGGCCGTCAAATTCTCCACCCCGACCATTGCCAACGGCAAGGTTTACGTAGGAACCCAGAACTCGGTCTCCGTCTTCGGCCTGCTCTAAACTAAACTAGAAAAAGCTTCCCACGCAAAGCCGCAAAGCACGCCAAGAAGATTCTTTTGGTTTTGTTTGCGGTCGTTGCGCCTTTGCGCGGGATAGCTTTTGACGTCTAGTTCCCCAGCACCTCAATCGCGTCGCCGCCACAGATTCTTTCTACCGCGGCACGGAACTCGCGATCCGGCCTGACCTTCACCGGCACATCGAGCACCACGGAATATTCGCTCGACTGCTCCAGCCGGAACCGCACCTGTGTTTCGCCCGGCTTCTGGCCGAAGAGATCGTTCAGCGCCCCGGCCTTGTCTTTCGTCCCGTTCCGGCCAAGCCAAACTTTAATCGAAATCAGAGAGGGCAGCGGCACGCGCGCCAGGTCCAGCGGAACAATGTCCTGCACCGATATCTTCGTTGCGTTGCTCTCTTCCGGCAGTGCCAACCCTCGCACCAGGACCGCCTGATCTTCCGCCAGGAGCGATGCCAGCCGCTCGAATTGCGTGTGAAACACCAGCGCTTCGGTGCTGCCGTCGCGATCTTCAAGCTGCATCACGGCCCAGGGCTTGCCTTCGCGATTGCGTTTGCGAATCACGCCCGTGATCACACCGCACATCGCCACTTCCACGCCCTTCGTCAACCCTTCCAGCGACCCGCTGCTGTGCGTCGCCAGCTCGCAGACTTTTTCTTCGTACTGCTCCAGCGGATGCCCGGTAACATAAAAACCCAGCACGTCCTTTTCGCCTTGCAGTTTGTCTTTCAGCGTCCAATCGTTGGCCTTCGGCAGCGTCTGCTGCGGGTGTGCGTCTGCGCCGTCGCCCATCAGCATTCCGAACAAGCCCTCCTGCCCGCTCAGCTTGTCGCGCCAGCTTCGTTGCCCTGATTCCATGGCCCCGTCAATGGCCAGCAACAACTGCGCTCGCGTGCCTTCCACCGAATCCATCGCGCCCGCGCGGATCAGGCTCTCGATCATCCGCTTGTTGATCGATTGCAGGTCCACTTCTTCGCAGAACTGATAGAGAGTCTTGAAGCCGCCGATCTTGGTGCGCGCCGCCGTGATCGCATCGACGGCCCCCTGACCCAGATTCTTGATCGCCCCAAGGCCAAAACGGATCGCGTCACCGTCCGGAGTGAAGGTCCAGTCGCTCGCATTCACGTCCGGCGGCAGCACCTTGATCTTCATGTCGCGGCATTCGTTGATGTACTTCACTACCTTCGAGACATTGCCGGTTTCCGACGTCAGCAGCGCCGCCATGAACTCCACCGGATAATGCGCCTTCAAGTACGCCGTGATGTAGGCCAGGTACGCATATGCCGCCGAGTGCGACTTGTTGAAGCCGTACTCGGCGAACTGGGCCATCAGGTCGAACAGCTTCTCGCTCTTCTTAACGTTGAAGCCTTTCTCGGCCGCGCCCTTCAGGAAGCGCTCGCGCTGCGCCGCCATCTCCTCGACCTTCTTCTTCCCCATCGCGCGCCGCAGCATATCGGCCTCGCCCAGCGAGTACCCCGCCACCACGTTCGATATCTGCATCACCTGTTCCTGATACAGAATCACGCCGTAGGTCTCTTCGAGCAGCGGCTTCAACTCCGGAAGATCGAACGTCACCGCCTTGCGCCCATGCTTACGGTCGATGAAGTCGTCGACCACGCCGCCCTTTAGCGGACCCGGCCGGTATAGCGCATTCAGCGCCGTCAAATCCTCAATGCGCTCCGGCTGATAGCGCCGCAGCACGTCGCGCATTCCCGGCGATTCGAACTGGAACACGCCGCTGGTGAAGCCGTTCGAGAAGATCTGGTAGCTTGCCGCATCGTCGAGCGGTACTTCATCGATTACGATTTTCTCCCCGCGGTGCTTCTCGATAAGCTTGAGCGCATCCGCTATGATCGTCAGCGTCGTCAGCCCCAGAAAATCCATCTTGAGCAGCGCGAGCTTGTCGAGGCCGTTCATGTCGTACTGGGTGACAATTTCCTCGCGATTGGTGCGGTACAGCGGCACCAGAGTTCGCAGCGGTTCCGGCGAAATCACCACGCCCGCCGCGTGGACCGACGCATTGCGCGCGAGCCCCTCCAGCCTCTCCGCCACCGTCAAAATGTCGCGAATCCGCGGATCCTTGCGCGCCGCCTCTTCAAAACCCGGCTCCATCTTCATCGACTCTTTCAGGTCGATATTCAGCACGGCCGGAACCAGCTTCGTCACGCGCTCCACATCGGCGAACGCCACGTCCAACACGCGCCCGACGTCCTTGATTGCCGCCTTCGCGCCCAACGTTCCGAACGTGATGATCTGCGCCACCTGCTCCCGCCCGTACTTCTCGGTGACGTACTTGATCACATCCCCCCGGCCGCGCGTGCAGAAATCGATATCGATATCCGGCATACTGATGCGTTCCGGGTTCAGGAAGCGCTCGAATAGCAGGCCGTACTGCAGCGGATCGATATCGGTGATCTCCATGGAATAACTAACCAGGCTGCCCGCCGCCGATCCGCGGCCCGGACCCACTGGAATCGACACCGACTTCGCATAACGAATGAAATCCCACACAATCAGGAAGTAGCCCGAGAACTTCATCTGCTGGATCATGCGGATCTCGAAATCGAGGCGCTGCGCGTACTCCGCCAGATCGTGCTTCAGCAGCCCCTTGGCTTGCTGCGCCTCCAGACGCCCGCGCCGCCTTTCGAAACCCTGCCGCGCGACATATTCGAAGTAAGTGTCGATCGTGTGTTCGGCCGGAACATCGAATTTCGGAAACGGCTCTTTGACCTTTTCGAGCTTGACGTTGCAGCGCTGCGCGATCTCCCAGGGCCGGTTCACCGCGTCTTCCAGCTCGCCGAAAACCTGCATCATCTCGGCGCGCGTTTTGAGGTAAAACTCCGGATGCGTGAAGCGCATCCGGTTCGGGTCGCTCATCGTCTTCCCGGTCTGGATGCACATCAAAATCTCGTGCGCGCGCGCGTCGTCTTTCTTTAAGTAATGCGAATCGTTGGTGGCGACCAGCGGAATGCCGGTCTCCTGCGACATGCGATTCAACTGCGGTGTAACAACTTTGTCCTGATCGAGGCCGTGGTCCTGCACTTCGAGGAAGAAATTATTTTTCCCGAACATGTCGCGATAGGTGTGCGCCAGCCGCACGCTGTCGGCGTAGCGGTCCGCCATGAGAGCTTCGTTCACGTCGCCGCGCAGGCAGGCCGAAAGCGCGATCAGCCCCTTCGAATGCTGCGCCAGCAGATCCTTGTCGATGCGCGGCTTGTAATAGAAGCCTTCCAGGTACGCCGTCGAAACCAGGTTGATCAGATTGCGATAGCCTTCCTGGTTCTCGCAGAGCAGGACGAGGTGATTGTAGCGGTCCGTATCGGAGCGCGTCTTGTGCCCTTTTTGCGAGACGTAGACTTCGCATCCGATCACCGGATGGATGCCTTTGGCCTTGGCGTTGTTGTAGAACTGCACGGCCCCAAACAGATTGCCGTGATCCGTCATGGCGATCGCCGGCATTTGCTGCTCGGCGACCAGATCCATCAACTGCCCGATCTCGCAAGCCCCGTCCAGCAGCGAGTAATCGGTATGGCAATGCAGGTGAACGAACGGAGTTTCAGCCATCGAAAAAGGTGTCCTGGGGAGGCACTTCTGATTTTGCCACAAGTGGGGCGAAGCGGAGCGATGTTTGAACGCCTACTGCGCCGTAAGCACTAGCACCGCCCGTCCCGGCAGCTTGTACGTCGCGCCCGTCACCGCCCGTGCCGACATCCCAACGGAAGTATCGAGCACCCGTGTCCAGGTTTTTCCCGCACCCGGCAGCGGCAGATTGAAATCCACCGGTCCCGACCAAGAGTTGTACGCCAAGTACACCGTGCTCGCCGGATCGTGGAACGCATTGCCATCGATTGTCCACGCAATCGCGTGATTCTCCGCGTTGTCGAAATAGGCCGCGTCGGCCGCGCCCCCGTCCGGCTTGAACCAGTGGAGCTGGCTGGCAGTATAGAAGTCCGCCGGCCACAACGCCGGGTGCGCGCGGCGAAACGCGATCAGCGCCTTGGCATAAGCCTGAAACGCCCGCTGCTCGGCCGTCAATGTGTAGTTCAGCCAGTTGAACGAATTGTCGAGATTGTAGGGATTGTTGTTCCCGTTCAACGAACGGAGGAACTCGTCGCCTCCCGTGATCATCGGCGTCCCGGCGCTTAACATTTCCAGCGCCAGCCCGTTGCGCGCCGCCTTGATCTGATCCGCGTGATTGCCACTCTGATCCCAACTTTCGTTGTTGTCGTTGCCGCCATCGGATGGACCCTTCGGCGGAACCTGATTGTTGTTCTTGGAGTTGAAGCGATAAAGATCCGCAAGAGTGAAGCCGTCATGCGCCACCATGAAGTTCACCGACTGCCACGGCTTCCGGCCGTCACCCTGAAAGAGATCGGCCGACCCAGCAAACCGCGCTGCCAGTTCGCCCGTGGTGAATTTCTCGACCCCGAGTTTGTTTTGGCTTTGTCGAAGCTTGTCGCGGAAGAAGCCATTCCACTCCCACCATCCCGACGGAAAATTCCCAAGCTGAAAGGTTCCGTCGCCAATCGCCCACGGCTCCGCGATCAGAGGAACGCCGGGAAACTCACGCGCTAGACGGTTGAGCGCTGTCTGGGGCGCGAGCTTGTCGAACTTGAAGCAGCCTTCGGTGCAAGTGTTGCCCAGCACTGACGCGAGATCGAAACGGAAACCGTCAACTCCGAGCGTGTCGTGCCAGTAAGCCAGCGAATCCACGACTAAATCCTGAGCCACTGGATTCGCGGTATTGTAATCGCCGCCCACGCCGGAGTTATCAAAAGAGAACTGATGGTCGGCGGTCAGAAGATAGTAAGTGGGATTGTCCAGCCCTCGAAATGAAATCAGGTTGTAAGTATTCTTATCGTCCGAATGATATGCATAGCCTTCGCCGGTGTGGTTGTATACGACATCTACGAACACCTTGAGACCGGCCGCGTGATACGCCGCGACCATTTGCTGCAACTCGCGTGTCGGTCCGCCGTCGGTCCGATCGGATGAGAAGCGTCGATCCGGCGCGAAGTAATTCAACGTTGCATAGCCCCAATAATTAGTGGCGCCCGGATCAGCGTCATTCGCATCGTTCTGGGTCTCTTGCAGCGGAAGAAACTCGACCGCGGTGACGCCGAGCGCCTTCAAATACTTCGCTTTTAGAGCCGCGCCGCGGTAAGTCCCTCGTGCCTTCACGGGAATGCTAGGATCGGCGTTTGTGAGTCCGCGAAGCTGCACTTCATAGACGATCTCTTCTTCCGGCGGAGTTGTCGGGCGCGGCCCCATCGGCCCAGCGGATTCGGCAAGCACGACTCCCTTTGGCGCGAGCGCACCCGTATCGAAAAGCCGATGATCCGGGCCACTCGCGTAAATCGATCCATCGCGGTTGTCTTTCGTTACCGGATCGTGACTTACTTCGCGGGCATACGGATCGAGCAGAAGCTTATTCGGATTGAAACGGTTCCCCGCGCTATCCACATCGGATAGAAAGCCCGCGCCGCTCCCTTTGGTCCAAGCGGGGTCGAAGGTCCAGTTCGGTCCCCACGCGCGGTAGCCATAGTAAATGGCCCCGGATATCCCAAGCTGACTTAGAGGAACGGTGACGGACCAGACATGCGTCGCCGCATCTTGAGTCAACGGAATCCGCGCGACGTCGTCGGCTTTCACCGCGACTTTGAATACGTAGACTTCCAGGCGCGTAGCCGCGGATGAGTAGACGCGGAAGGTGACGTTATCCGTCCCCAGATGCGCCCCAAGCTTTAAGCGGTTGATTTCAGCCGTTGCCGAGAACGACAACAGCGCAAAAATGGCAATAGGAGCGCGGCACGTCATCGCAATCCTCCTTCAGGGATTCTGAGTAGTATAGCGATGAAGCGCGAGTTACTTTCGGCGTTCGAGTTCCGAAATGCGTTCTTCGGCTAGCGCAAGGCGTTCATCGAGAGCGGATGCAGTGGAACTGGCGAGACGCGTGCGAATCTCCATGGTGCGAGACCACCCGTGAAAGGCTGAAAGCAAACTGGTTTCGACCTTCTCAACGCGCTTATCCACGTACTCCATCATTCGCCTCTCCATCTGCTCGGCGTGGGTCAGAAGCCGCGTTTCC
>JBBROU010000096.1:0-19629 GCA_038229055.1 Bryobacterales bacterium
CGCGCACTACCACTCCGCTACCGAGCCATCCTCATGGAAAACGCGTGCCATTGGCTTAGTGCCGCCGAACGGGAACTTCGCCAAACTTGCTTCACTCAATTCGAATCCCAATCCCGGCTGATCTCGCAGCGGAAACCGGCCGTTCACCATGCGCATTGCAGGGAAGCCGAACCATTCCTCCCAAATCTTGTCTTGTACCGAAGGTTCGACTCCCCCGCAGATTTCCTGGATCAAGAAGTTCGGCAGGGCCGAATCCACATGAATGGTGGCTAAACCGCCGATCGGCCCTTCACACGCGTGCGGTGCCATCGACACTTGCGAGATACCGGCCAGCGACGCCGCCTTCCACAACCCTGTGATTCCGCCGACGTGGTTGATGTCCGTTTGCAGAATATCGATGACACCCATTTCAACTAACTCGCGGCAGCCATACGCGGCTACCAGGCGCTCGCCGGTCGCAATTGGCGTGGTGGAGTGTTTGGCGATCCGGGCCATCGCGCCTACGTTCTCCGGCGGGCAAGGCTCTTCGACGAACAAGAGGTTCAGCGGCTCGGTTTCCTTGATGAGGATCTGGGCCACACTGGGGCTCGTCTTCGCATGAAAGTCAATTGCGATGTCAATATCCGGGCCGAGCCCTTCGCGAAGCGCCTGCATCGACTTCACCGCCCGCTCGATTTTGGCGTGCCTCTCGATCCACTCGTAGTAGCCCGGGATACCCGACTTGAAACACGACACGCCCGTCTGAAGAGCGGTCTGCCGCAACTGCGCAAGCTCTTCTTTGGTCGTCGGATTCGCATGGTAGTATCCGCGAACTCCGCGATCATCGTGCGGACCCCCGAGCAGCTTATACACCGGCATCCCGAGAACCTTACCGCGAATATCCCAGAGTGCCTGATCGATCCCAGATATCGCCGACCCAATTACCGGACCGGCGCGGTAAAAGCTATGCACGTACATCGATTGCCAGATGTGCTCGACCTGCAACGGGTCGGCCCCCATCAGGAAATCGCGGAAGTCATTCACGCAGGCCATCACCGCGCCCGCCTTGCCTTCGAGCGTGCCCTCGCCCCATCCGATGACGCCTTGGTCGGTCTCGATCTTCACGAAGACATAGGGACGATCGGAGTTGCGCGTGAGTGAAACACCGAATACTTTCACGCCGGTGATTTTGACGCCCGAGCTGAGGCCGTCAAAGGCCGAGCTGCCGGCTGGCGGAGGCGCGAAGGCGCACTCGCAAATATTCGTAACCCGCCGCCCGGTTCGCGTTGCCAGACCGGCGCCGGTTGCGCCAAGCGAAAGGAAGCCTCTACGCAGCACGGTATTTCTCCAAAGCGCTCTCGTTCACGGTGATACCAAGTCCTGGGCCGGATGACAGCGATGCGAATCCGTCTCTGATCGCTTCTACGTTGGCTCCCGCTAGTGCTGCGCGCATGGCCTGGTCTTCCGAAGCCGCGGGAAGCGGAATGTGTTGGATGAAGAAATTCGGCAGGCTTGCCGCCAATTGTAAAGCTGCCGCCGTCGCAATTGGCCCGCCCTCGTGTCTCGGCGCGACGGCCACATAATACGTCTCCGCCAAAGCTGCGATCCGCCGCGTCCCCGTGATGCCGAAGTGAAGCAAATCGGGGCGAACCACGTCGATCAATCCGGCACGCAGCAAATCCTGGAAACCGCCCGGCGATTTTACATCTTTGCCAAAGCCCAGAGGCACAACGGATTCGTCCACAATCTTGTGAACGGTCTGAAGGTTTGCAATGGCGCACGGTTCGTCGAACCATAGCGGGTGCAGCGGTTGGGCGGTGGTCGCAACGCTTGCGGCGTCCCCGGGCGTGAGCAAGCCGTCACCCTCGAGAACGAAATCTCCTCCGCGCGCACGAACCATGTCCGCCACCTTGCGAATGCCGATCTGATACGCCTGACCTTGATTACGCGCGCTGGGCGAAGGCACGCGTAGACCGAATGCGCGATATCCGGCTTCAGCGGCGGTCTTTAGTTGCGAGGAGATTTCGGTCAAACCCGCTGCCCGCAAAGACGCAAAGGCGCGAACCTTGTTCCGGGTCGGGCCTCCCAGAATTCTGTAGACGGGAGCATTGCAGGATTTGCCCACGATATCGAGCAATGCCATGTCCATCGCGCCGGCGAGCGGTGAATCTTGAGGGGCTGTGGCGTAGCTTGTCGCGGGACGGCTGACCCAGAACTGGCGAGCGGCTGCCATGTCCTGCGATGATGCGCGCGCGCATTCCCCGAAGCCCGTAAGTCCCGAGCGACTTTGAACGCGCAAAACAGAATATTCCGCGCCGGAGTGAGGCTCGCGCACAGGGAAAATGTCTATCGCCGAGATCTCAAGTTTTGCGGCGTCCTTCGTTTCGGGTCTCTTTCTCCAAATGACTATATCAGGCTGGGCAACGCGGCCTGTGTTAGCCTGATCGTTTCCAGTGAACCTTCAAGCGTGGGTCTTGCTGCTGCTTTGCGCAGCCACCGTTCGCGCTCAGTCGAACCCAGACTCGCTCCACAAACAGGCCCTTTCGCTGTATCAGGCGGGCGACCTCAATGCGGCCGTCCGCGCGTTACGGAAAGCGGTGGCGCTGGAACCCGCCAATGCGGATTTCTGGAACGACCTCGGCGTGATCGAGCGCAAGAACGGTGAGACCGGGGAAGCGGTCGCCAGTTTCAAACGAGCCATCGCCGTAAGACCAAACTTCATAAACGCTTCGTACAACCTCGCTCTGGCGCACGAAGCGTTGAACCAACTCGCGCCTGCGACCGGGCAGGCCGGCCGAGTGGTCAAGCTAAGTCCGGAACTCCCGCGCGGCCACCTTCTATATGGCCGATTGCTGTGGAAGCAAGAGCAAACCACGCGAGCGGAGCAGGAGTTCAAGAGAGCTCTCAGCTTAGATCCGAAGCTGCTCGAAGCCAGGGTGTTGCTGGGGACTGTGCTACGCAGCGAAGGGTTCACCACCGAAGCCATCCGTGAGTTGAAGCAATGCTTGCTCGAGAATTCCAAATCGGGGGACGCGCTATTTCAACTCGGCCTCGCCTTGTTCGCTACCGGAGACCTTGCCGGGGCGAAGAAATCCTTCGAGGAATCGCTCGCGTTGCAGCCCGACTTTCCGGAGGCCAGGGTCAATCTAGGGCAGCTTCTCGAAAACGAAGGCAGTCTCGACGCGGCATTGCAGCAGTACCGGCAAGCACTCGTCACTGCGCCGCACCACGAGGAGATTCAGTTTCGATTGGTTCGTGCGTTGGCCCGGCAGGGCGGGGCAGAGGAGGCTGGCTCGATGGCCGTGAAGGCCTTACAGGATCACCCGCAAAGTGCTCGGCTGCACGCCGAAATGGGCCTGCTCAGCGCGAAGACAGGCGATCTAACGGGTGCCAGGAATCAACTCGAAATGGCCATCAAGCTTCAGCCGAAAGTGTCTGACTTCCACTTGGAATTGAGCCGCGTCTGGCGTGACCTGAACTTGCCGCAACAACGCACTGAACTGGAAGCCGCTTTGCAGCTTGATCCACAATCGACGAGCGCCCATTATGCCTTGGCTGAGTTGCTGAAGAAGCAGGGCCGCGCTGAAGGCGCGAAGACGGAGTATGCACGCGTGCAGCAGCTCAAGAATACCGAGGCTCAGCGCAATTCAGCGGTTGGATTCCTTCGGGCCGGCGTGGAGCTTGCGCAGGCGTCGGACTATGCCGCTGCCGCCGCTGAATTTCGAAAGGCTGTCGAAGCCAATCCGCAATCGGGAGAAGCGTGGTTCGATCTGGCGGGAGCTTCACTGCAAGCAGGCCAGATCGACGATGCCGTCCAGGCGTTCCCTCGGGCCATCGCGCTGGCACCCCGATGGCCCGAGGCGCATTACCAGTTCGCGCAGGCTCTGCTAAAAGCAAATCGCCGTGAAGGCGCAACAGCGGAACTCCGCATCGCCCTGCGGCAGGATCCTACCCACGAGGGCGCCAAGACAGCGCTGGATAAGCTCCGATAATTCGACCTACGCGAGAACTTCTTTGACCACGCTCGCTTCGAAGACCGATGTCAGCTTTTCCTTCAGCCCGCTTTGGTCGAACACTAGCCGCTGGTAATCCATGCCCAGAAGATGAAGGATAGTGGCGTGCCAATCGGTCACGCTGACCTTATTCTCGACAGCCTGATGACCCAGCTCATCGGTCGCGCCATGAACCGCGCCGGCTTTCACTCCGCCGCCCGCCATCCATAACGTGAAGGCGCCCGGGTTATGGTCGCGTCCCGCTGTCTCCATGCCGTTTTCCATCTGCGCGATCGGCATCCGGCCAAACTCGCCGCCCCAGAGCACCAGCGTGTCCTTCAGCAGTCCGCGGCGCTTCAGGTCTTTGATCAGCGCGGCCACAGGTTTATCGGTGCGAGCCGAAGCCGCCTTCATGTCACGCGCGAGGAATGTATGGTTGTCCCAGATCTGGCTGTTGATGTAGAGCTGGACAAAACGAACGCCGCGTTCAATCAGGCGGCGCGCCATAATGCAGCGGCGCGCATACGAATCGGTCGGCTCCTGCCCTACGCCGTACATCTCGAGCGTCTCCTGGCTCTCTTTCTTGATGTCGAGCGCGTCTGTCGCGCTCATCTGAAGATTCGCGGCCAACTCGTAGCTCGCGATCCGGGCATCAAGCTGAAGCTGGTTGGGGCGGCGCGCCTTGTGGATCTGATCCAGGCGCGCCAGCAAGTCGCGACTGGCTTTGACAACCTCCGATGAATCGGGCTGTTCCGGCGCGAGATTCAGAATCGGCGAACCCGTCGAGCGGATTCGAGTCCCCTGGTAGACCGGAGGCAAAAAGCCCGACTGCCAGTTCTGAGGTCCGTTGACGGGTAGCCCCAGCGGATCGTCCAGCACCACATAAGCCGGAAGGTTCTGGTTCTCGGTTCCAAGCCCGTACGCCACCCACGATCCCATGGACGCGCGACCCGGAATGATCCGGCCGCTCTGAATCATAAACAGAGCGGGCTCGTGGTTGGGATGCATGGTGTACATCGACTTGATGATCGCCAGATCGTCGACAACCTCGGTCAAGTGCGGCATGGCATCGGAAATCCATGCGCCCGATTTTCCGTGCTGCGCGAACTTGAACGGGCTCCGCATCAGACCGCCGCTTTGTTCCGGTGACGTGAGATCGGCGGCAAGCTTGTCGAAATACGGCTCACCGTGATGCTTTTCCAGCATCGGCTTGGGATCGAAGAGATCCATCTGGCTGGGGCCGCCGTTCATGAATAGATGGATAACCGACTTCGCCTTCGGCTCGAAATGCGGCGGCCGCGCCTTCAGGTCGTAACTGCGGCGATGGCCGTCCGGCAAGTCGTCCGCGCCGACTGTTGCACCATACAGATCGCGGCTCAGCAGCGAGGCCAAACCCATGCCGTACAGGCCGTCGGAGACGCGGTCGAAAAACGCCCGGCGCGAAAGAGGACGCCTCTCAGTCTTGGAATGGAAGGAGTTGTATTGGTCGTGGGCCATTGGTTTCCTCGTTTCGAATCTCAATCGATATAAATAAACGCAGCGGAATTAATTACGGTGTGGCAAAGCTTCGCCAGGGCCGCGACGTCGTGCGATGGCGCAAGCTGCCTCAGTTTCAGCAACGCAGCCAAGCTCGCCTTGGCCTCTTCGTCGCTCGGCGGCCGGCTCAGCGCGAGCCAGTACATCGACGCAACTTGCTTCTGCGCGTCGTTCCCAGCCTCGCGTTGAATCCGTGCCGCGAGTGAATCGGCAAGCTGCCGGACCATCCCGTTATTCATCAGATACAAAGCCTGCAGCGAAACCGTCGACTCGGTCCGCTCTACGCAATTTGGCGACATCGGCGGAAGGTCGAAATTGTCGAGGATCGTCGGAATCTCGGTTCGTCTCTGCTCCACGTAGATACTGCGGCGCCAGCCTTTTTCGGTTTCGATCGGAGTGACCAAACCGTCATCGCGAACCAGCACCGGCTCCGCAACACCGTACCGCGTGTCATCCAACCGGCCGGCTACGAATACCAGCGTGTCATTCAAAACTTCCCCTTCCATGCGCCGAAGAGGCATATGCGAAAGAAGCGCATTGTCGGGGTCCAAGCGCTGGGCTTCGGAGCTGACGGCGGAAGCTTGCCGGTATGTGCTCGAAGTCATGATCAGACGGTGCATCTGCTTGACGCTCCAGCCCTTCTCGACAAACTCCGTCGCCAGCCAGTCCAGCAGTTCCGGATGCGTCGGCGCCGCTCCTGTCTTACCGTAATTGCCGACGGACTTCACGATTCCCGTCCCGAAATGCGTCTTCCAGATGCGGTTTACCATCACTCGCGATGTAAGAGGATGCTCCGGATTGGTCAACCACTTAGCGAACGCGAGGCGCCGTCCGGTCTTCTCGCTGCCCGGCCAGGGCGGAGTTATTTCATAAGGGACTTTCGCCGTCGTAAGCACGGCGGGAGGCCCCGCGTCGACTGGCGGGCCGAAGCTGGTGGGCATGCCACGTCGCAATATATATGTAGGCGACGGCGTGCCGCGATCCCAGAGAGCGCGAATTTTCGGCTCCGGAAGCATCCTGTACTGCAGCAGCTTGATCTTCTTCTCGACTTCTTCGGACTGTTTGGCGAATTCCGGATCCATCTTTAGCTGCGATGGATCGGCTTTGATGACGGCCGCGAATTTCTCCGCGAGGTATTTCTGAATCTCGTCGCGCTTCTCGTCGGGCGTCGCAATGAGTTTCCGCAGGTCTTCCTGCAAATCCTTGGGCTGCGCCGTGATGCGCTGCTCGATAAACTTCTTCTTTTGCTCTTTGGTCTTCTCGTCCCACGCAGTTTGAATGGCCTTGATCTCACCCTCGAGATTCTTGTTCACCAGTTCCCGCGTACGCGCTTCCTCCAGCAACTGCACCGGCGTAGCGCCAGGAGTTACGTATGGCAAATAGCGCCCGGGGAAATAGAGGCCGTACTTCTCCAGTGTCAGCGGCGACACCCAGTCGTGCTCGTCGTAAGCGCCCTTGAAAACCGCTTTGAAACGATAGTAGTCGCGTTGCGGCAGCGGGTCGTATTTGTGGCTGTGGCAGCGCGCGCACTTGATGGTTAAACCCATCACCGATGAACTGACGGTCTCGATCTCATCGGCGATGACGTCGATCCGGTCGTCTACGAAGTTCACTTCGCGCTCGGTCGTCGAATCGGGAGCCATGCGAAGAAAGCCGGTCGCAATCAGGTTATCCATCAGCTCCGGCGTAACGGTGGTCGCGTGTTCGTAATCCGAAAGTTCGTCGCCGGCGATTTGCTCCGTAAGGAACCGGTTGTACGGTTTATCCGCATTCATCGCACGGATCACGTAATCGCGATACCGGAAGGCAAACGGCCGCGGAAGGTCGGCGCTCAGCTTGCCGCCTTCTGAGTCGGCATAGCCTGCGACGTCGAGCCAGTATCTTGCCCAGCGTTCCCCGTAGCGAGGAGACGCCAGCAGCTTGTCAATCAGCTTTTCATAAGCCTGTGGGTCGCGATCGGCAATAAAATCCTGCACGTCCTTCGGCTCGGGAGGCAGGCCCGTCAAGTCGAAATAGGCCCGCCGGATCAGAGTCTGCCGGTCCGCCTCAGGCGACAGCGACAACCCCTTCGCTTCCAATTTCGCAAGGACGAAAGCATCGATCGGGTTTCTCACACGCGATGCAGTCTTCACGTTCGGCGCTACCGGGCGGTGCGGCGTCTGGAATGCCCAGAACTGCCGGTCTTTGTCGGTAACCAGCGGGTCCTTGTCGGTACCCGAAAGGTCTGCCGACTCCGCAATTTCGGGCGCGCCCTGCCCAATCCAGCGTGCGATCTTTTCGGTTTCGGCGGGACTGATCGGTTTCACTCCAACCACTATCAGTTTTTGTTTGGGCGGCATCGAGCCGTCGTTGATTTTCTTGATGAGCAGGCTGTCTTCCGGTTTGCCCAGCACCATCGCCGGCCCGGACTTGCCGCCTTTCAACATGGAAGCCTTGGACCTCAGGTCGAGTCCGCCCTCCTGCTTCCGCAGCCCGTGGCACACCGTACACCGGGTCAACAGAATCGGAATGATGTCATTCTGCGTAACCGGAGTGTTGTCCACCTTCTTCGCTATCGTATTCGTCGTGGTGACGCCAGCCGCGGCATCGCCCTGGATCCAGGCCCGAATCGTCTCAACCTCTTTATCGGACAGGTGCGGCTTGCCCATGGGCATCGATCCGTCCTGAATCTTCTTCAACAGGACGCTCTCGTCGGGCTTGCCTGGAACCACCACCGGACCCGACTCGCTGCCCTTCAGTGCCGCATCTTCCGTGCTCAGGTTCAGGTCCTTCAGTTTCACGGCGGTGCCGTGGCAACTGACGCACTTGGATTTGAAAATAGGCGCGACGTCGGTCTCGAAGTGGCCTGTGGCAGCCGGGGTCTGAGCGGGCAGGCTCAGGGCAAGGAATACGCCAACGACACACAACGAATTGAGACGATAGGCCACCTTCACTCCATTGAACCTGGGGCTAAACGCGAATTTATTCATTTTAGCATTGCCGGAGGTTAACGATACAGTTCCGTCCCCAGGAGCTTCGGATCGTATGGCGGAAATTGACCGTGTAGGTTGAATATTTCGTTGTATTTACCCAGTTTTTCCAAGTCGATATCAACCCCGATGCCGGCTCTGGACGGCACGCCCCACTCCGGTCCGTTCACGATCGGGAGGGTAGTCGTAAGAATATCGTCGGTCATCATGTGCGCCGTCTGCTGATTCCCCTCCACCACGTTCGGAAGCGTCAGCAGAATGTGGTGGCAGGCCGCTGCCGTGATACCGAGTTCCCCATGGGTGTGACGGCAAATCTGCAAACCCTGAAAGTGCGCGAATTGTGAGAGCCGCTGAAATTGCGCCAGCGATCCGGTGAAATACGGGCTGAAGCAATACACGTCCGCGGTCCGGGCGGTCATCTGCCGGAGAGCGTCTTCCGAGGTCCAAAGGCCTTCGTTGGCCGATACTGCCATCCGGCAGCGGCTCCGGACTTCCTGCATGTTCGAGAGCGGGTCCTGCACCACGGGCTGCTCGATGAAATCGATGTTGTACTTGTCCAGGCGCGCCAGATTGCGCAACGCTTGGTTCACATTCCATGCCGCGTTCGCGTCCAGACGAATTTTGGCCAGCGGGCCAATTGTCCCGCGCAGCGTGCGCACCATGTCGACTTCGGCCTCGATGTTCAGCCCGACTTTCAAATAAAATACCCGAAAGCCCTTCTCCACGCCGCCGCGCGCCTGTTCGGCTATATGCTCGTTCGAGCCCTGAGAGCAGTAGTAGAAGTAAGTCGCCCGGTCCCGCACGCGTCCCCCGAACAGATTGTAGAGTGGCTGTCCCACGGCCTTTCCGCAGATGTCCCAAAGCGCCATGTCGATGCCGGGATACGCGAAGCACGCTGTATGCTGCCGCCACGACCACAGCCCTCGGTGCCACAGTTCCTGGCGTATCCGCTCGCTTTCCCACGGGTTGCCGCCGAGCACAAAAGGCTTCATCGCATCGAGCGCGCCCAGCACCGACTTCACGTCCGCGCCGCTGCAACTCTCCCCCCATCCGACGAGCCCGTTGTCGGTCGTCGCTTTGACGATCACATCCGTCACGCCATCGCGATTGACAATCGAACTCACCTCGCGATGAATGTAGGGAACGCTTACTGGTATAAATTCAAGATTAGTTATTTTCATGTAAATTGGATTTCTTCTTGACACTACCTTTGATTGCCAGACAAAAACTGACTTCTACTCAGCGAACCATCATTGCCCTGCTTTTCGGCTTCTCGATGATCAGCTACTTCGATCGCACCATCATGTCGATAGCCGGCCCTCGGATGATCCGCGATTTCGGCATTTCGCCCACTCAAATGGGCAGCATTTATTCGGCATTTATACTCGGCTACGCCTTGCTGATGCTGCCCGGAGGATACCTGACCGACCGCATTGGACCGCGGCGCACCCTGATGCTAATGGGGATGTTTTCCGCGGCACTTGTTGGGTTGACGGTCGTCGCGGGTAAACCGGGGCTCGGCGCTTTGATCGGCATCGTCCCCGCGCTGTTCGCAGTCCGCTTCGGATTGGGCGTTGTAACCGCACCCCTTTACCCCGCTTGCGCGCGCATGACCGCGAACTGGATTCCCATGGTTTATCACGCCCGGGTTCAGGCCTTCATCATCGCCGGTTCGTCATTGGGTGCCGCCATTTCTCCTTTCATATTCACCTGGATCCTGCTGCGGTCAAGTTGGCGCATTCCATTCTTAGTCGCTGCCTTGGCGACGGCGTGTTTGGCTGCCGTCTGGTTCTGGTTCGCCCGCGACTACCCGTCATCGACAACCGCCAAGCCCGCGGATCACGCGACCCGCGGCACTCAATCGTGGGCAAAACTTTTCACTGACCGTAATCTCCTTCTGCTGACCTTCGCCTACAGTGCTCTCGGGTATTTCCAATACATTTTCTTTTACTGGATGTACTATTATTTCGGCGAGGTGCTGCATTTGGGCGCCGAAGCGAGCGCCAAATACACCACCATCCTCTTCCTAGTCGAAGGGGCCATCATGCCCCTCGGCGGATTCGTTTCCGACCGCCTCACCCGCCTATACGGACAACAGTTTGGCCGGCGGATCGTCCCCATGGCCGGTCTCACTCTCGGCGCCATCTTCACCTATCTCGCGACCGCCAGTGCCGGTGTCACGGCCGTCGTTTGCCTCACTCTCGCTTTCGCGCTTGCAGCGGCTTGTGAGGGTCCCTTCTGGGCGACTGTCACCGAACTGGCTGGCGATCGCGTCGGCGGCGCATCCAGCATTCTCAATACAGGGGCTCAGGTGGGCGGTTTCTTTGCCCCGATTCTGACTCCTCTCATCGCCTCCCGCGCCGGTTGGGCCTGGGGTCTCCATGCCGGCAGTCTGATCGCGCTCTCTGGGGTCATCGCTATTTACTTCGTCAAGATAAGGTCTACCGAGCCTGTTTGAACCGCGTCAAAATATGAGGCGCAGCCCCAACTGAATCTCTCTCGGGTCCCCAATCGTGCTGGACGCGAATCCAAAACCATTGGTGCCCAGCGTTCGATTCGGAATCGAGAACGCGTGCTGGTTCAGAAGATTGAAAGCTTCGACACGGAACTGCAATGAGAGGCGTTCGAATAAGTGAGTATCTTTCGCCAGCGATAAATCCAGATTGCTGAATCCGGCCGCCCGGAACGTGTTCCGCCCGAGATTGCCGGGACGAACCGCCACGGTGTTGCCATTCGCCACGGTCAATGGAATTGAGAAGTATTTACCCGTGAAAACCGGGTTAGGGTTATTGGGTCCGATGTTACTTACAATATTGGCAAGCGCCGCACTGTCGGAGAGCACGGCATTCGAGAATAGCTGCTCCTCTGGCCCGGCGCCATGCTTGTAAGTCGGCGTTGTCACCAGATCGGGTCGAACGGTACCACCTGAATAGTTGTCCACACCGTATTGCGCGCTGCCGTACGGCGTCACGACGGTAAATGGAAATCCGGTGCTTGCCGTCGTGATTCCCCACAATGTCCAGCCCTCGGTCAGCCGCTTCGGCGCACCGGTCAGGAGCTTGTCGAACGGCAGCGCATACGAGAAGTTCACCACCACGCGGTGTCGGACGTCGAACGACGACGGCGCCTTCTCGCATTTCCAGCAGAATGGATTGTTCTGCGCCACGGCGGAGTTCGCGTTGTCTCCGTTATAAACTGTAGTCGCGTTGTCGATGGCCTTGGCATAGGTATATGACAACTGGAACGTGAGTCCCGCGGATGGCACGCTCTTCCGAAGCACAACCTGCAGTGAGTTATAAGTCGAGTGGGCGTGGTTATCCGTTAACTGGAACTCACCCAGGCCAGGATTTACATTAGTAAATGGCGTAACGTTCGAGGGCGCGCCCGAGTACGCGTTCGGGAATTGGGAAGCGTACAGGCTTACCGCATTATTGAAGACGTAACCGGCTTGCAGGACCGTGTCGTGGGGCAGTTCGCGCTCGACAGTCAGGTTCCCGCTCAGGGTGTAGCCGTTGTGAAGATCGTTGCTGGTCACGTTTGTTTCCAGCGGCGCATAAGGAGTTAGATCTATAGGATCGTTGGGCGGGACGCTCTTAGAACTCCCATTCGCCGGAACGATGTTTCCGCTAAGGTCATGGAGCGGCGGCAGGTTCAACGGGCGTGGGGAAGTCGTGAAGGTCAGGTTCGGCGCTGCGCTGTAGCCGGAGAACGGGAAATTGAAGCCCTGCTGATCGGCAGTCTGCGATAGCGGGAGATTCGTGAAGATCGCGAACCCGCCGCGCACAACTGTCTTCTGCGAGACCTTCCATGCCATTCCAAGCCTGGGCGCGAAACCCTTATAATCCTCGTGATAAATCGGTTTTGGATTCAGAACCATCTGCCCGAACAAAGACTTCCCCTTGATGAAATTCGGGTCGTTGATAATGCCCGCCAGCCGATTTCCGGTTTCCGTGGGAACGCTGTTGTACTCATAGCGTAAACCTAGGTTTAGCGTAAAGTCTCTCGTTACTTTGATGTCGTCCTGAAACCACCCCGACCAGACATGGCGGCGCACGGAGAACGGAGCGAAACCGCCTCCGGGGGGCCCGAAACCCGGGTAGGCCACGCTGCGCTGGTAAAACTGGCTGATCCCGGTCATAAAGCTCACGATCGAGCTGGGGCTCGGATCCCCGGCATTCAAGCTATGCAACCCATCGGACGCGGAGATAGCCACCGGCAGTGGAGAACCGGCAGCGAATGTGTAGGCGCCGTTCGGGCCTCCGATGGAGGTGCCGAAATAACTGGAGTGCACGTCGCGGTACTCGACGCCGAAGTTCATGGTGTGCTTTCCCTTCACCCATGTCAGAGCGTCGCGGTAATCCATGGTGAATGGCGCCAAGCTGAAACCGCCGCCGCCGCCATCGGGCCCAGAGTTGTAGTAAGCGCCGTCGGCAAAAGTGGCCTGGGTGAGATTGGAAATAGCTGGAACGGCTTGCTCGATCGACTGCATGCCGCTGATCCGAACTTCATTGATCAGGCTCGGCCCGAACAGGTGCGTCTCGGTCAATCCGGAATTGATCCAATCGTTACGTAAAGATGACGAGAATGCCGGATTGATCAGCGACACAGCGGGGTCCTGAACCGGCGCGTGGTTCGTGGCCACGCTGTAGCGGAAGAAGAACGAATCTTTATCCGAAAAGCGCTGGTCGACGCGGCCTGAATATTGATCGCGATTGATAGGCGTGCTGTAGGCCGTCTGTAGCGTATTAGAGCCGAATTGACCATTGGGATTATTCGGCATTGGATACTTACTCAGGATTGCCGAAGCGGCCGGCGTCACCGGGACTTGAAGCGTATAAGGCGCACCGCTGGCGGGAGTGATGGAAACCACGCCGTTCCTTTCCGCGGCGGTTGGAACGGCGATGATGACCGGTGACGCCAGACGCTGACGAAAGCCCGCGTACTGAAAGAAGAAAAAGGTCTTGTTCTTGCCGTTGTAAATTTTGGGGATCCAAATCGGTCCGCCAAAGGTCACGCCATATTCATTGCGCCGAAACGGCGCCACTTTGGGGGCGAAGAAATTGCGCGCATCCAGCTTGTCGTTGCGCAGAAACTCGAACGCGGAACCGTGAAACTCGTTCGTGCCAGTCTTCGAAACTACGCTGACTATGGTTCCGGAGCCTCGACCGTATTCGGCGGAATAATTGTTCTGGAGCACGCGGAACTCGGCAATCGCGTCCAGGTTGAAGTTGCCGAATTGCCCGCCGCCCAGTTCGTTATCGCTCGAATCCATGCCGTCCAGATAGCTGGAGCCGGTGGTGCCGCGATTGCCGTTGCCCGAAGTGTTGATCTCGAACTGAAACGAGCTGTTGTTCTCCGGAGTCTGACCAGGCAGCGTCAGCATCAGGTTGGTGATGTCCCGGCCGTTCAGCGGAAGATTGGCAACCTGGCGGCCCTGAATAACGCCGCCGATTTCGCCGTTTGTCGTGTTGATGGTTGGCGGAACGGCGTCCACGCTGACCGACGTTGCAAGCCCTCCAACGCTCAGCGTGAAGTTCACTTCTTTCCGCTGTTCGACGTCGAGGCTTAGCTCGGCCGACGACTTGTCAAAGCCTTGTGCTTCCGCGGTCACCGTGTACGTGCCCACCGGCAGCAGCGGGATTGTATAGCTTCCATTGCCCGAAGTCGTAACCGCCCGGCTGAAGTTCGTGCCACTCTGCACAGCCGTCACGGTCACGTTGGGGACAACCGCCTGGCTTCGGTCCGTGACCACGCCGACGATTGAGCCCACAGCTTGCGCCCGCAGTTGGCAAGGCGCCCAAATTCCTAGACCGGCCACAAATCCGAGAACCCACAATTGACGGTGCACGAGACCTCCCTGACCAAGCAATTTTGAAAGCATAATCGCTTGTATCATGGCTTTGAAGCGGCACTGCGTCGGAAGGGTGTTCCGAAAAGCCTTTTAATGGCGGATGTGTGAAATAAACGATCAGAACTCGAAATCCGCTTCCGCCCCCGGTTCGAGCATTCTGAAGCTTCCTGGAGTCAGCCCGGTACAGCTCCGAAAGACCTTTCCGAAGTGGCTCTCGTTCTGGAAGCCGAGCTCAAATGAAACCGCCTTCACCGAACATGCTGGATCGAGCAGAAGACGTTTGGCCTTCTTCACCATCAAGTGGTTATAAAACGTGTGGGGACTCATCCCGCCGGCCACCGAATTCTTGAAGAGTTGGATGAAACGGGTTGAGCTGGTGCCAACGTCCGAGCAAAGCTCACTGAGGCTGAAGTTGCTCTTGCCCCGCGCGTTCATGTACTCCAGAGTGCGAACCATTTGCCATGACGGCAACTGCCGGGGAAGAACTCTTCGAGGCGAAAAAACCGTGGGCGCGAGGCAGTTCCGAAGCAGGTGTACCATCAGCTGGACCACTAACGCTTGAGCCACCATTTCGTACCCATGTTGCCGCCGTTCCAATTCGTTCAGCAGCTCCAGGCTGAGGGACATCAGATTCGGATCGTTCACCTTGCCCAGAAATGAAACGCTGTTCCGCTCCACGTCCACTGGAACGCGCATGCCCTGCATCATTTTGTTCATTGCTCGTTCCGTGACGTGCAGCGTGAGGCCGGTCGAGTCCGCTGAATTACATCCGTGCCGGCCATGGTGCAGCTCCCCCGGATTGATCACCAGTACATCGCCCGCTTCAAGGGTCTCGCATCGCTGCCGAAGGGAATATTCGAAGCGGCCCCGCAGACATACGACGATGTTGTACTCGTCATGCGTGTGCGGTAAATAATCCAAGCGGCGCGATGGATAACGGAAATCATGCAAACAGATCTCGGACTCCGGATAAAACCAGAAGCGTGTGGGAGCGTGCTGTTTGCTACCGGTCAACATGAGCTTTTCTCAATCGGGCAGCCCGAACGACACAATGCTGCCGTTCACCGCCACCGCGATATATTGTTTGCCGTCGACCAGATAAGTCATCGGTGACGCGTGCCAGCGCGCGCTCAACGGGAAGTGCCACAGCAACTGACCGGACTTGGCATCGAGAGCGCTGAATGAGCCATCGTCGTTTCCGAAAAACACCAGGCCGCCGGCTGTCGCGATCAAGCCGCCCCACGCCTCGCCCGAGCCTACCTGTTCATGCTCCCATGCAATCTTTCCGGTTTGCGGATCCATCGCGCGTAGATATTTCCGAGGCGTTTCCGATGCCACGGGCCGCGATGACCCCCCGTAAAAAGACTCCCCTTGCTTCCACCATTCGGAATTCTTGCTGAAGACATTGCATTTTTCCAGCGCCAGCAGATAGAACAATCCGGTGCCGGGATGGTAGGCCGTTGACATCCAATTCGACGCTCCGTCCATGGAGGGGCAAATCTCAGTTCCCTCCGCGGTGGGCTGCCACGCTTCGGTCAGCACGGGCCGCCCATCGACGCCAATGCTCTTGGCCCAGGTCAACTTCTTAACGAACGGGCTCGCCGCCAGAAACTTTCCGTCGACCCGGTCCAGAACATAGAAAAATCCGTTTCGGTTCCCCTGCAAAAGCAATTTGCGCGGCGCGCCATGGTAGTTCAGAGTCACCAGCATCGGCGTCTCGGTGGCATCCCAGTCGTGCAGGTCATGTGGCGTGAACTGGTAATACCATTTCAACTTACCCGTCTTCGGATCGAGCGCCACCACCGAGTCGGTGTATAAGTTGTCGCCCTTGCGCTCGTCGCCGTTGAAATCGGGACACGGATTCCCGATCGGCCAGATCAGATTTCCGGTCTCGATATCGTAAGTCCCGGTTAGCCAAGTGGCGCCGCAGCCGTGTTCGAGCGCTCGCCCCACCCAAGTGCTGGCCTCAGGGTCGCCGGGTGCGGGGACGGGCCAGAACCGCCAGACGTGCTCGCCCGTGTCGGCGCGAAAGGCATTCAACTGTCCGCGAATTCCTTCGTCACCCCCGGAGACCCCCGCCACAACGAGGTCACCGGCAATGAGCGGCGCCGACGTGGAACCGTAGTGCTTGGTGGAATCGGCCATTTCGACATCCCACAAGAGTCCGCCAGTGACCCGGTGCAGCGCGAGTAAATGCGCGTTATCGGTGACTACAAAGACGCGGTCACCGAGAACCGCCACGCCCCGATTGATCCCACCGGAAGCGTCGCCCACCAGACCTTTCGATGCGGGACGTATATATTCCCAGATCTGCTGCCCGGTGCGCGCGTCGAGCGCGTAAACGGAGTTCACCTGAGTCACGTACATCACGCCGTTCACCACCACCGGCGTTACTTCGAGCGTATGTCCGCCGCCCATCGAAAACATCCATCGTGGCGCGAGACTCTTGACGTTCGCGGGCGTGATCTGAGACAGCGTGGAATACCGATTTCCGCCGAGCTGCCCATGATAGGTGGGCCACTCGCCGGAAGCCGGATGGGCGATGGCCTCCCAAGCAACTTCTCCAGGCAGCGGCGGCGCCGGCTTCAAGTCCGCTCCGGGCTTCCACTCAGGCACATGGCTGAGAAAAGCAATCAGGTCGCGCGTCTGCGCCTCGGTGCCTTTCCAGGCCGGCATGGATGAGCGAGCCTCTCTTTGCACCGAACCGATATCGCGTTTCAAGAGCAGATGCAGCCGCCCGTCCAGGCTTTGTAGCTGCAGATCCACGCCGCTCTCGTTCCGGATGAAACCGTGCAATTGGCCGCCGTTCTTCAGCGCCAGCGTGGCCATCGCGTAACCCGCCACTCTGCGTTCATCGGGATTCCGCAGAGAAGTTTCTACTTCAGCCAATGTCAATTTTTTCGCCGCTTCCGTGAGGTCGGGACCATTCACGCTCCCTCGCCCCCAAACCATGTGGCACGTAGCGCAACGCGCATCTCCAAAGAAAAGCGCCTCGCCCGCTTTGCTATCTCCCGGTAGCGATGTTTTCACCAGCGGCAGCACGCGCGATTGCAGGAACGCCACCAAATGATTCAGCTCGTCGGCGGGCACGCTGAATGCCGGCATCCCCGCGTCGGGAATGCCTTGCGTAATCAGATCGCGAATCGCTCCTTCAGTTTCCATCCGCGACCGCCACCCATGACCGATTGCCGGCGCGCGCTCTCCACCAAGCCCGTCCTGTCCGTGACAGCCTGCGCAACGAATGTTGAAGCGGGCCCGTCCCGCTTCCACGGCGGCCGGAACCGCCGAAAATCCCGGAATCGCAATGAGCAATAGCGCTAGTAATCTCATTTTTCGAATGTGATGCTCCCGAAGTTTTCCGGCACGTGATTGGGATCGCGGTTCACCACGCAGGTGGGCTGCCAGCACATGAAGTGGCGCTGCGGGTCTGCCCCGAGCCCTTCGATGCGGTAGAGATTTGCGCGCCATTTCGTGCCGGCCGTGACGGTGTGCTCGGAAATAGCACGGAGCGGTATCTTCGCCGCCGCATACCAAAGTTTTGCTTTCTTATCGATGCTAGCAGCCGTCTTCCAACCGGAACGCCACGTCTGGTCGTAGCTTTCCTTATCCAGGTTGATCGCAAGGTCGATCCAGTCCCCGGTTGGCGCGATCTCAAACTCGCGGTAATGCCGGATGTGAGTCCAATCGTCCCCCAGGAACATTTCGACTACATCCCGGTCCCACAGCTTGTCCCGCGGTCCGCCGCCCTTCGCCGGCAGCCACAGATTGAGTTCTTTGTACGGACATTCAAACAGCAGGTAAAGGTCGGTATCGGTCCAGAATCCGCGCACCTTCGAAGCCATGGCCGGATAGTCCGCCACGTGTGTGCAGTCCTTCGATATTGACGTCGCGGACGCGCCTTTCCATGTCGATGACTTGGGGTCGGTGTTCAATTCGGGCGCGCCCGATCGTTTGTGTATCGTGAAACTCGCTGTAGGCTGCGTTACTTTGCAAACTTCCTCAGCCTGGGTGACTGCGGTCGCGAAGAAGAACACTGTGGGAAGCAGGGCGAGTTTTCTCATGGCTTAAGTCTATTGTGGTATCACAGTCAAGGGAATCGAGGTGAGAGATGGTACTGAGCAAGCACAGCCGTCGGGATATTTTTCGTAGTGGAGGAGCGATGGCATTGGCCCTGGCCGCGGGAAGCAGCGAGAAGGCGGCGGCGTCCCCATTGGTCGTCGGCAAAAATATCTACGAATCCATCGGCGTGCGTCCGATCGTCAACTGCAAGGGCACCTTTACGATCATCAGCGGCTCGCTCAGTTTGCCTGAAGTGAAGAGCGCCATGATGGAGGCAGGCCGCCACTACGTCCACATGGATGAGTTGATGGACGGCGTGGGCGCGCGCCTGGCCGAAATCACCGGCGCCCCCTGGGGCATTGTGACCGCCGGATGCGCCGCGGCCATGACCCACGTCACCACGGCATGCCTGGTAGGTTCCGATCCCGAGCGCATGCAGCAGTTGCCAAGCCTGCACGGCCTCAAAAGTGAAGTGGTCATTCCAGCGTTTTCGCGCAACGTGTACGACCACGCCATCCGCATGCTCGGCGTCAAGATTGTCGAAGTCTCCGAGCCCGCGAAGCTTGCCGATGCGTTCAATGAGCGCACTGCGATGGCGTACGTGCTGGCGGGTCCGGGGGACGAAGGGCCGCTCGGCACCAAAGCCGTGGTGGAGGCGGCGCGCAAATGGAACGTACCGGTGCTGGTGGATGCCGCTGCCGAAGAGTTCACCATTCCGAATATTCATCTGGGGCGCGGCGCGACGGTGGTGACCTATAGCGGTGGCAAGTGCCTCCGCGGTCCGCAGTGCGCCGGCCTGGCTTTGGGCGATAAGAATCTCTTGCAGGCGGCCTGGGCGAACAGCGCGCCTCATCACGCTTTCGGGCGGTCGCTGAAAGTGGGCAAGGAAGAAATCATGGGGATGCTCGCCGCCGCCGAAATGTGGCCGAAGCGCGACCATAAAGCCGAATGGAATACCTGGCAACAATGGCTGGATTCGATTTCTGCGAGGGTGAAGCAAGTTAACGGCGTAACCACGCGGATTGAGATGCCGGACAGCCTCTCCAACCACGCGCCCACACTAATCATCGAGTGGGACGGAGACAAGTTAGGCATAACCGGGCATGAAGTGAGCCAACATCTCTACGACACGGAGCCGCGCATTATTTTTGGCGGCGCTCGCGGAAGCCGGCCCAAATCGATGGCTAGTTCAGTTTCGGTGATGCCGTATATGATGCAGCCCGGCGATTACAAAATCGCCGCC
>JBBROU010000097.1:0-19302 GCA_038229055.1 Bryobacterales bacterium
GGTGACCGACCATTCCAGTTTCGATTACCTGGAACTGGCGCGCGAGGCGAAACTGATCGTCGACACACGCAACGCACTGAAGGGCATCCATTCCGAAAAGATTGTGCGCTTATAGCCCACCTTCGAAAACGCGTTCGTTTGACTTCCTTTGCGTCAAGGAGGAAGATTCAGTAATAGGAGAACTCCATGCTTCGGTGTTCGCGTCAGATGTTGCTCGTCGGTTCTTTGGCACTGGTATCGGGGATGGCGGCGATGGCGCAGTCTGTCATCTCAGCCCACTCGGGCGTGCTGCACTACTCGGAAGGTGTCGTGTTCGTTGGCGACCAGGAGGTCGACAACAGCCGGTTCGGCAACTTCCCCGACATCAAGGAAAACGGCCACCTGCGCACGGACCAAGGCCGCGCGGAAGTTTTGCTGACCCCGGGCGTGTTCCTGCGGGTTGGCGAGAACTCTGACATCCGGATGATTACCAATCGTCTTATCGATACTCGCGTCGAACTGGTTTCCGGCGCCGCCATGGTGGAATCCGACGATCCGCTGAAAGATAACGCGGTGACCATCGTCTACAAAGACTTCATGGTCAGCCTCAAGAAGCACGGCATTTACGGTTTCGAAACCGACCCTGCGCAATTGAAGGTTTATTCGGGTGAAGCGGAAGTGGAGTATGGCGGCAATCGCGTGACGGTGAAGGAAGGCAAGCTGCTTCCGTTCAACGCCGCCCTGGCAATGGAAAAGTTCGATAACAAAGACGGCGATTCGCTCTATGTGTGGAGCAAGCGCCGGTCGTCTTATGTATCGGTGGCAAATCTTTCCGCCGCCAAGCAGGTGAGTGACAATTCGAGCGTCTGGAATAGCGCCTCGTGGTACTACAACCCCTACTACGGCATGTATACCTACATTCCGATGCGCGGGACTTACTACAACCCATTCGGCTACGGTTTTTACAGCCCGTTCACGGTGTACTCAGCCTATGCTCCACGCTATTACGGCGGCGGATATTATCCATCCAACAGCGGCAGTGTGCCTCTGACGTCGGTCGGGCGCTCCACCACGGTGGCGGCCGCCACTGCTCCAAGCGTGTCGAATTCCGTATCGAGCGGCAACGTTTCGCGGGGTGGGGGCGGCTCCGGCGGCGGCGGTCACGCCGGTGGTAAGGGACACTAACCGCCCCTGGCTTCACTGCTTCAGCGTCTCTTCGAAGAAACCGGCGATTGTCTCGTTAAGATGTCGCCGGAGTGGTGCGCCGACTCCGTGTGATTTCTGCGGATATACCACCATCCGGAACTGCTTGTTCGCCTTCTCCAAGGCATCGGCCATCTGCATTGTGTTCTGGAAGTGAACGTTGTCATCCTCCACGTTGTGCAAGATGAGCAGCTTCGAATCCAGATTCTTAGCCTGAGTCAGAGGAGAACTGTTTTCGTAGCCCTTGCTGTTCTCCCCTGGCAATCCCATGTAGCGCTCCGTGTAAATGGTGTCGTAGTTGCGCCAACTGGTAACGGGCGCGCCTGCAATTCCGGAGCGGAACAGGCCCGGCGCGTTGCAAAGAGTGAATAGGGTCATGTACCCGCCATAACTCCATCCGAAGATGCCCATCCGTGTGGCGTCGGCGTACCCAAGGGATTGCAGATATTTGATGCCGTCTTTCTGATCGGCCAGTTCACGCGCGCCCATGTTGTGATAGACCGCGCTCTCCCAAGCGTGGCCACGGCCAAAAGATCCGCGGTTGTCCAGTTCCCAGACAAGGAACCCGCGCTGGGCCAGAGCCTGGTCGAGATTCGCGCCCGCCCAGCTGTTCCGGATGGTTTGCGCATGCGGACCGCCGTAGATCATCACGACAACCGGATATTTTTTCGTGGGATCGAATCCCGCCGGCTTGATCATGTGCGCATAGAGCAGCGCGCCGTCGGCCGCTTTCACTTTCACGATCTCGACCGGACGGAGCTCGAAGTTATCGACGATCGACCTGTCGGGTTCGCGATACACCGCCATCATTGCGCCGCTCGAATCATAGAGAATCCGGCTAGTCGGCTGTGTCATGCTCGAAAAACTGTCCAGATAGTAAGCCGCGGTCGGACTCATCGACACCGAGTGAGTACCCGGCGCGGAAGTGAGCTTACGCTTGTGCTTTCCATCCAGGCGCACTGCGTAAAGGTGCCGCTCGAGCGGACTCTCCTCGGTGGAAATGTAGTAAATCTCCTGCCCCGGCTCGTCGATTCCGGCGACACTCTCGACTTCCCACTCGCCGCGCGTGATCTGGTGCTGAAGCTTGCCGTCCATTGAGTAAACGTATAGATGCCGGAAGCCGTCGCGCTCGCTGGACCAGAGAAAGCGTTTGCCGTCGGCGAAGAAATGGAGTGAATCGTCGACATTAATCCAGTAAGGGTCTTCCTCACGCAGCAGCACGCGGGATTCGCCGCTGGCGATGTTCGCGACGAGAAGGTCGAGGCGGTTCTGCACGCGATTGAGACGTTCGACCGCGACCGATTTGCTATCGGGAAGCCACGCCAGCCGGGCGATCAGGAAGTCGCGCGTTTCCCCGAAGTTCATCCAGCGCGTTGGCCCGCCTTGCACGGATACGATGCCGACTCGCACATCCGCATTGGGATCGCCCGGCTTCGGATAACGCTCGGGTTCGAGAATGCCGTGGCTGCCGAGAAGGGAAACCTGCGGGAACACCGGCTCGTGGCTGATATCGAATTGCAGGTAGGCGATGTGCGCGCTGTCGGGCGACCACCAGTGTGCCGTCGTAAGGTCGAGTTCTTCGGGGTACACCCAGTCCATCTGCCCGTTCAGCAGCGTTGCCGAGCCGTCCGATGTCAGCCGCGTAACTTTCTTGGTGGCGATTTCGAGAGAGTAAAGATCGGGGCCGCGGCGGAATGAGACGAAGCGATTGTCGAGCGAAAGCTTTGGATCACGCTCGACTTCAGAGGTAGCGGTGAGTTGATCGAACTGGCCGGTATCGATATTCAGGACGAATAGATCGCCGCCCGTACTGACGAGTATCTGCTTGCCGGAGGAGAACCACTGCCGCGGCTGCTCGCCGACGCGCCGATTGGTCCAGTCGAAGGTTTCCGGCGTCTCGGACTTGACCGCAGCCTTTTCTATTTTGTCCATGACGGCGATTTCGCGTCGCTTGCCGGACGGCACGTCGTAAATCATGAGCTTGCCTTTTTCTTCGTAGGCGAAGCGGCTCTCGTCGGGCGCCCACTCAATGGAGCCGAAGCCCGTGAGCTCAGGACGCTCGGCGCTTAAGGATTCGATCGTGACGGGCTTTTTCTCGGCATACAGTGATGCGGCCAGTAGCAGGCAGACAAGAATTCTCATGGGCTTTCTTGGGGAAGTATCCCATTATCGATCGGCTTACGGCGTTAATTCAAAGGCGAAGATGCCACTGCCCGCGGCGATGGCAACGATCTGCTTGCCTTCGCTTAGGTACGTCACCGGATTGGCTCGAATGATTCCGCCGGTATTCATGCGCCACGCTTCTTTGCCGGTTTCCGCGTCGAGCGCGAAGAAATAGCCTTCGTCGCTGCCGCCGAAGACTAGCTTACCCGCAGTCGAAAGAACGCCGGCCCACGGCTTGGTCAGCAACTTGTACTCCCACACCCGTTCGCCGGTCTTGGGATTGAGGGCGCGGATGGCACCCGTGCCCGGGTCGTCGGGCAGGTCGATCAAAGGCACGCTGCCGATGTAGCGGTTGCCCGGACTGTACTTCTGCTCGCCCTTCCGGTAGACGCTTTTGTTTTCCCACGCGGCCAGGTAGAAGAGTTTGGTCTGAGGGCTGTAGCTGGGCGAATACCAGTTCGTCGCTCCCTGGACGCCGGGATAGATATAAGTGCCTTCGGCGGACGGATCGGTGTTGGGCAGCGCGATGGGTTTGCCGTTCACATCGAGACCCTTGGCCCAGGTCTGCGTAGCAAAGGCGCCGCCGCGCAGAAACTTTCCGGTCTCGCGATCCAGCACATACGCGAAGCCGTTTCGATGCGCCCAATAGATCAGCTTACGACGCGTGCCTTGCCACTCGTCATCCACCAGCACGGGCACTTGCACCGCATCCCAATCATGAACGTCGTGCGGAACGAATTGGAAGTGCCATTTGAGCGCGCCCGTGTCTGCATCGAGCGCGATGGCGCTGTCACTATAGAGGTTATCGCCGGGCCGCGAATCGCCGTTCCAATCCGGCGAAGGGTTGCCTGTGCCCCAGATGATCAGGTTCTGCTCCGCGTCGTACGAGCCGGTCACCCATGTGGGCGCACCGCCGGTTTTCCAGGCTGCGGTGCCCTTCGGCCACGTTTCGCTTCCGGGTTGGCCTGGCTCGGGGATCGTCCAAAATCGCCACCGGCGTTTACCGGTTTTCGCGTCATAGGCGTCGAGGAAACCGCGGATGCCGTACTCCCCGCCACTGATCCCGCAGACGATCATGTCTTTTACCGCCAACGGCGCAACCGTGATGCTGTGCCCGGTCTTGTGATCCGCAACGGCAACGTCCCACAATACTGCGCCGGTCTTCGCATCGAGCGAGACGAGATGCGCGTCAACCGTGCCCACAAACACTTGATCGCCGAGGAGGGCGACGCCACGATTGACCTGTCCGCAGCAGACGTTGATCTTGGCGGGAAGCTCGCGATGATAGCGCCAGAACTGCCGCCCGGTGGCAGGATCGAGCGCGACCACATTGCTCGGCGGCTCGGTCACGTACATCACGCCGTCCGCCACGAGCGGCGTCGTCTCGATCACGTTGGTGGTGGGCATTTGATAAACCCATTTCACTCTTAGGCGCTTGGCATTCTCGCGCGTGATCTGGTCGAGCGCGCTGTAACGCCAACCGCGGTAGCTGCCCGAGTAAGTCATCCAGGCGCCCGGTTCGCGGTCAGAGTTGGATATGCGTTGGCTCGTGACCTGCGCGCTCATCGTGGCGACTACGAATAGTAAAAGGGTTCGCTTGATCATCGGGAACTCCCCGTTTCAGGTCGCAATGACGAGAGATACGCCAGCAAGTCGCCGAGTTCGGCGGAGTTTAGCGTGTCGCGAAAAGACGGCATCTTAGAGACCTTGTCGATCCGGTACGCGGCAAGCTCGGATTTCCGTACGGAGCGAAGCTGCTCATTCATGTCAATGAACTGGATGGTGTAGGTATCTTCGTTCATGAGGAAACCTGTCGAATCGTAGCCGTTTTTGTTCTTCACGCTGACGACCCAATAGCGTGGGCGGACGTCGGCATTGGGATCGGTCACGGCTTGGCGAAGATGCTCGAGTGAGCGCATCTGTCCAATGTTGGTGAGGTCCGGACCCAGGCGCCCGCCCTCGCCCGCGACACGATGACATTGCGGGCAGCCTTTCGCCCGAAACAGTGCTTTTCCGGCATCGGGATTTCCGCTGGAAGCCGCGTGCGATCCGGCATTCAACGAGCGAATGTATGCCACCACCTGCCAGACGCGGTCTTCGGAATAAAAGAGCCCGGGCATTTCGGTGCCCACGATCCCATCTGAGATGTTCGCCAGCAGGTCGGCGTCGGTCGCGCCGTGGTAGAAAATGCCGGTGGTCAAGTTCGGGCCGCGTCCGCCTTCGGCCGCGATTCCGTGGCACGGCGCGCAGTGTGAGCGAAAGGTGGCGGCTCCGGCGGAGACATCGGCGGGCGATACGCGAGGGTTCGCCATCTTCTCATCGGCGGCCAGAAGAACGGCGGCACAACTGAACAGTACAGAACGCAGGAACAGGAGTCTGCCCATCGGCGCTCCTCCTTCATCGCAAGAATTGCAGATATTCTATCGCGAACGCAAAACCGACGCTAAAGAGATATACGACTGTTAAGATCGTATATTCTACCGCTAGCCTCCAATTGCAAACCAGTTGCCGATTTTAGATGGCGCCACGTCCATTGTTTTCATAGGATCGTGTCAGGAATTGCAATTGAGTCGCCTTTTTATACACATCTTATTGGTCGGTCTCGCCCCCACTCTCTCTGCCGGAGATGGCCCGTACTTCGTCACCTATTCACATCAGATGGAAGAGCCGGGAAACCTAGAGCTTTCGTTGAAAAATGTCATGGGACGGCCGGGCGGCGATAACCGTTTCCTAGGTACGGCGGCGGAGTTTGAGTACGGGTTGAAAGCCTGGTGGACGACCGAGCTTTATCTGGAGGGCACGGCACGACGTCACGACAGCACCGTCTTCACAGGGTTTCGCTGGGAGAACCGATTTCGGTTACTGCCGCGAGAACACTGGATCAATCCGGTGCTGTATGTGGAGTTTGAGAACATCAACGGGGCAAACCGCAGCCTGCTTGACGTGGTCGGGCACGACGGTGAGGACGATCTGCGCGGCGCGAATTCCGAGAACCGCGCGGAGAAGAAGCACGAACTCGAGGCCAAGCTGATTCTGGGCGGCTATTGGCGCGGCTGGAACTTTTCGGAGAATTTCGTAGCCGAAAAAAATATCCGGCATGCGCCGTTCGAGTTCGGCTATGCCGCGGGCGTGAACCGTCCGCTGAGACTGGCGGCGCGTGCGGAGCCTTGCACATTCTGCGCGGAGAATCTGCGGGCTGGCTTTGAAGTTTACGGCGGCTTGGGGACGCACGCGAGCTTCGGATTGCACGAGACCTCTCACTATGTCGCACCGACCGTTTCCTGGCAGGTGACTAAAGGGACGTCGGTCAAGCTGTCACCGGGCTTTGGAGTTACCAGGAGCAGTGCGCCATTTCTGCTGCGCGCCGGGGTGTCCTTTGAGATCGCCCAGCCTGCCAGAAGGCCGCGCGCCGCTAGAGCGCACTCCGACTTTCTCATCACCGCGGCATCGCACGCGAAACCACCGCCGAATCCGTTTGAAGGACATGAGCAAGCGCGCCGGGCGGGTGCAAAATTATATGAGCGTGAGTGTTCGTCGTGCCATAGCACCGGAAAAGCTCCCGTTTTGCGAGATTCGCGCATCATGCAGGACGCAAGCCCGGGGGCGTTGTTCTGGATTCTGCGCAATGGCATACTGCGGCGCGGGATGCCTTCGTTCGCGCATCTGCCGGAGGAGCAGCGCTGGCAGATCGTGAATTTCCTGCAATCTCGCTAGCGCAGTTCGCGGCGGATGGCGCGGCGGCGCGCCCGGATGACACGGCGGCGGATCACGCGGCGGCGGTGTCTTACGCGTTCCACCCGGCGGACCGCGGGCGATTCCAGAGGCCCGGCAACCAGTGGCGCGGGGGCAATGTCGGCAAACAGGAAGAACGCGGCGAAACCTGTCAGTAGGAACTTCATGCAGCTAAGTCTACTCCTAATGAGTGGAAGCCGCGAATTGCAGGTACATGCGGAAGAAACTGAAAGCGACGATTCCGACGCAGGCCATCGCGGCCCCACGCCAAACCGTCACTCCCGTAGCGGTGTCGCGCGCGGGCAAACCGCCGAAATACGCCAAAACGAAGCCCATCGCCAACCCGCCGACATGGGCCGCATTGTCGATGCCCGGCAGAAGTCCAAATAGCAGGCCGTAGATGGCCCAGCGAATATACATGCTGCGAATCGTCTGTCCCACCGAAGTTCGGTTGCGGACGCCAAGCGCGATCATCGCTCCGATGAAACCGAACAGGGCCGCCGACGCTCCGACCGAAGGGCGCAGCGGATGGAGATAGGCGCTCAGCAGGAATCCGGCAACACTCGAAACCAGATAAAAGACAAGCAACCGGGCGGTGCCGTAGATCTCTTCCACTTGCGCGCCGAGATCGTAGAGCACCCAGCTATTCATAAAAATATGGAGCATGCCACCGTGAAAGAATCCGGCGGTGACCAGGCGGTACCACTCGCCTTGAGTCCAGATTTCCTCGGTCTTCGCGCCGGCATTCAGAAGCCAGGCTCCCGCCCCGAAGCTGCTCGCCAGGAACAGCGCGAAGTTCACCAGCAGGATCATGATGGTGGTGAAGCGCGCGGCAGGGATGAATCCGCCGAGCACCTGCACCGGACTTCGCGCATCCACCGCTTTGGCGCGAACAACTTCGCCGCAGTAAGGGCACGTGCGGTCCGAAGTGGTGATAAATGCCCGGCATTGCGGGCACATGCGCCTGTTTTCCATTGAATCTTTATTGTAGCTTTGCGGCCGTTTCGGGCTGGCTTGCGGCGGCCTCGCGCGCGAACACTCCGCGGTCTCGGCGTCCGCGCACCATCAGCTTGCCTGCAAGCCAGAGAGCGAGCGCCAGCTTCACGATCTCGAGGCTGGAGTAGATTCCATGGAGGGTCCAGAAGAAAGTTCGGTCCGCCGGAGGAGTCGCGCCTTGCATGTCCTCGAGCAGACGGCCCAGTCGGGTAATTTGCGGCGTCAACCCGAAGCGGTCGGAAAATGTGATGGTCAGAAGCGCGAGCGTCAGAAACAGCGTCAGACGGCTCGGCGTCAGCTTCAGCAGGATGACCAGCAGGAGCGCCAGACACAGCGCCATCTCCGTCCACTCCCACTGCTCGAAATACCAGCGATTCTGCTCGCCGGCGACGCGGCGGAGAAGCAGGCGCGCATTGTCGTGTCCCATCTCATGAATCTGGGCTGCCGCTGGAATACTCGGGGCCGCGAGGTAACGGTCAACGCCGCTGAAGTTGTGGATCGCCACCAGATCCATGAAGCCGCTTCCGGCTATGAGCAAGCCCAGCAGGAAACAGGCAAAACGTCGGAAATGCATAGGGTCAGTTTTCGAATTTGATGGTGCTCTCGGTGCCGAATTTTTGATACCCAGTGTAGCGGATGGTCAGCTTGATGCGCTGCGCGCCGGTCCGAAAATTTAGCGTATCGTCCGCATAAGTGTAGACCGGAAACCAGAAGTTGTCTTTAATCGGCTTGCGAACGGTGGTAAATCGCGGAAACAGATTCTCCTGTTTCATGCTGAGAATTTGGGGGACGGCCTGGCCTTCGGAACGAATGATGGAGTAATCGCTCTTCTGTATCCAAAGGAGACCGTCGAACAGCCGCTGGCCTTGCAGAATCTGGCGCGGGCGCACCTGCAGCACCCAGCAGTCGATGCCATCGATGGTCTCCTCACCCCGGAATTTGGTTTCGTAAATAGGCAGAAACTCTTCCACCAGAACGAACGGCTGAATCTCACGAATGTCACGGAAGTCTTCGTCGGTCATTTTGAGGTTCTTCAAGGTGACGCGCGGCTCTTCCACCACCTTTTCGGTACGCTCTTTCGTCGGCGAAAAAATCACGTCGCGGACTTCACGATACTCGCCTTGCGCGGCTCCCCGCTCACTCAACTCCTGCAGCCGGACGGATTGGCGGTAGGCGTACTCATTGCGCTCGACCAGCGTCTGGCTTTCGCGGCGAGCCACCCGGCGCGCCAGATCGGGCGGCGGTTCGGCGGTTTGCGCCAATGCGACGAATGATAGAATGAACCCGATGCGGACAGCCCTCGGCAACGGGCGGACGGCGTTGCTGGCGGGATGGATCTTGCTATCGGCGGCCGCCGTCTTGTACGCGCGCCAGAAGCAGATCGCTGCCGCGGTCGCTATTCCCATCGTCATTGCATTCCTGGTCGAATACTCATTTTATCTGGTGCCGGGGATCGAAGCTTGGAAGCGCCGGATCGGCAGCCTGCGACGATTCCAGCGCGGGCTTTTCTATTTAAGCAGCGCGCTGCTTCCGTATCTAATCTATTCAATTCCGACATCGCAATTCGGATGGACGGCGCTGGGGTGGCTCGCGCTGCTTAGCGCTGTCGTGTCCTGCTGGTATCTAATTCCCCGCCCCTTGCCGGACCTGCTTTTCTTGATCATGCTGGCCGGCATCGTCTTAAGCCGGGTGACACACTTCATCTATACGTCGCCGATCCCGAAGGTGCCGCTCGATTTGCTGGGAAACGTGATGTTCATGCGGCTTGCAATTCTGGTGTTGCTGGTGGAGCGGCGGGCGGAAGGGACGGGATTTGGGTTCGTTCCCACGAGGGCCGAGCTAAAAGTAGGACTGCGCTATTTTCTGTTGCTGCTGCCGGTCTGCTTTCCGCTGGCGTGGGCGCTGGGTGTCCTGCGGCTGCCCATGCGGCATCCCGGCTGGTCCGCGCTGGCAGTGCTGCTGGGGATGTTCTGGGTGGTGGCGCTGACCGAAGAGTTCTTTTTTCGTGGCATCTTGCAGCAGTCGATCGGGCGCGAAACGCATGCCCGCTGGGCCGGGCTTGTGCTGGCATCAGCTCTGTTCGGCGCATGCCACCTCTGGTTCCGGGCGTTTCCGAACTGGCGTATGGCGCTGGTGGCCGGCGTGGCCGGTTTATTTTACGGTTTGGCCTTCCAAAAGGCGGGCGGAATTCGCGCTAGCATGGTTTCGCATGCGCTGACGGCCACCGCTTTTCGAGTGCTCTTCAGCTAACGTAACGAAGATTGGACAGACTCCGTCCCAAAATCTATGCGCTTCCGCGTCAATATACTTCTCTGCGTTTTATTTGTTTCTCTTACGAGTGCGTCGGCGCAAAGCCGCTTCGGCCGATTCGCCTTGATACTGAGTGACGAACCGGTGGCGCGATCGAGCGGCTACCGTCGCGGCGCCGAGACCATGGCCGTGGCGGGCAAGCGCCAGACGATTGCGGCGGCGCAGAGCGCGGTACGCGCGGAGTTGGATCGTCGCAGCGTAAAGGTTACCGGGTCGGTGCAGCTTCTGCTCAACGCGATTTTCGTCAAGGCGACGACGCCGCAAGAGCGCGCCGCACTGGAGAATGTGCCCGGCGTTGCGCGCGTGGTGTGGCTCCCTCCGGTGCATATGAAGCTGGATAAAGCGGTGCAGTTGGTGAATGCGCCGGCAGCGTGGGCACTTTTCGGCGGCGTGCAGAACGCGGGCCTCGGGACCAAGATCGCCATCATCGATAGCGGCATCGACCAGACGCACCCGGCCTTTCAAGATGCCAGCCTGACCCCGCCCAGCGGTTATCCGATCTGCGCTCCCGCCGATTGCGCCTTCACCAACAACAAAGTGATAGTGGCTCGCAGCTATGTGCAATATGACGCGCAGGGCACTTCACCCAACCCTGCCAACGATTCACATCCGGACGACCTTTCACCGCGCGACCGCGTGGGCCACGGCACCGCCCTGGCCATGGTCGCGGCGGGCGAGACGAACGCGGGACCCGCGGCCACCATCACTGGCATCGCACCGAAAGCGTTTTTGGGCAATTACAAAATCTTTGGCACGCCCGGGGTGAATGATGGCGCGTCCTATCAGGGAATCATCACGGCACTTGAAGATGCCGTCAGCGATGGGATGAACGTGGCCGTGCTGTCGCTCGGAGGTCCCGCGCTGAACGGTCCGACGGATACCGGAGCGGTTTGCGGCGCACCCCGTGGCACGCAGTGCGACCCCGAAGTGCAAGCCGTTCAGAACGCCGTTCTTGCTGGGGTCACGGTGGTTGCAGCCGCGGGAAATGAGGGCGATACGGGCGTGGTGCCCGCGGCGCAAGGCACCATCGATTCGCCGGGTTACGCGCCGGATGCGATCGCGGTGGCGGCCACCACCAACGCGCATAACTTCGTCAGTGCGATCTCGTTGAACGGCAACGGCGTGCCATCGAACTTGAAATCGATTCAGGCTCTATTTGGTGACGGCCCGCTGCCGAACGGGACATTGACTGCGCCTGTGGTCGATGTATCCACCATCGGCGACCAGTTCGCCTGCACGGCTTTTCCAGCGGGATCGCTGGACGGAAAGATCGCGTTCGTCATGCGCAACCGCTCGCTCTGCACCTTCCTGGTGAAAGTGCAGAATGTGCAGAATGCCCGCGGGGTGGGCGTCATAATCGCCTCGCAGCTCGATACCGATCCGTTTGACCCGCCGGGCAGTTTGGGCGGCACGGCGATTCCGGCCGTGCTCATCCGGGCGAGCGACGGGGCCGCGGTGAAAAGTTTTATCGACAACAACCCCGGCACCGCCGCCAGCATGGGCGCGGGTTTGGTGGAAGTGGATAACAACAACGGCAACCAGGTGGCGACGTTCTCATCGCGCGGACCTTCCATCGGCAATGGCGCGATCAAGCCGGAGATCGCAGCGGTCGGAACCGACCTTTATCTGGCAACTCAGAATTTCGATCCCAATGGAGCGCTCTTCAGCCCGAACCGCTACGTCGTTTCGCAGGGAACCAGTTTTGCGACGCCCATGGTGGGCGGCGCCGCGGCGCTGGTTCGGCAGAAGAATCCGAGCTATACCGGCAGACAGATCCGGTCGGCATTGATCAACACCGCATCGCAGGATGTGACCGACAATGGCAGCCCCGCGAGCGTGACTGCCGTCGGCGCGGGCAAGCTGGACGTGAAGGCGGCGGTCTTGTCCAACCTCACCATCGAACCGGCTACCCTTTCATTCGGAACTCTCACCGCGTCTACTACTCTGCCTCGGTCCGTTCCGTTGGTCATAACCAACACGAGCGCGAATACGTTGAACCTGACTTTATCGGTGGTTCCAACCAACAGCAGCGGTAGCGCGCGCGTCAATCTGGACCAATCCGCGTTGTCGCTGGCGCCCGGCAAGGCGGGTGCGTTGAACGCATCGATTTCAGGCTCGCTTCCCCCATTCGGCTCCTATGAGGGCTTTGTCCGGGTAGACGGCGGCAGCGTGACCATGCGGATTCCGTTTCTGTTTGTGCTGGGGGACGGCGTTCCCTACAACATGTACATCCTCTATGGCGACGGCTACACCGGCACGGTAAATGGCGGGGTTCCGGATGGCGGCCTAGCGTTCAAAGTGATCGATAAATATGGCACTCCCGTGGCGGGCCAAGCGGTTTCGTTCACGAATACGGGTGGAGGAGGAACTGTAACCGATTCGTCAACCACGACCGATCAGTTCGGCATTGCCGCGGCCTCCGTAAAATTAGGACCGAATTCGGGGACCAATACGTTCGTCGGGCAAGCCGGCTCGCTGAAGGTCACCTTCAACGATCCCGCGCGCGCGCAACCCACAATTACTCCTGGTGGCATTGTGAACTCGGCGAGCTTTTTAGTGGGTCAAGGCGCGGCCCCTGGTTCGTACATCTCGATCTTCGGAACCGGCCTGGCCGATAACACCGGGCAGACCTCGACGGCGTCTCTGCCTTTGGCCATCAATCTGGTGAGCGTCAGCTTCGACGCCGGCAACCTCAGTCTTCCCGGCCGGCTCTATTACGTGAATCCGAATCAGGTGAACGTGCAAGTGCCGTGGGAACTGCGGGGCCAGACCTCGGTGCAGGTGAAGATTAATTTGGAATTCTCAAAGAGCAACGTCGTCACGCTGCTATTGGTCACGGCCTCTCCGGCGTTTTTCGAATTCCCGGATAGCGGCACAACCATCGCGGCGTCCCTCGATGAACGCTCAGCGGTCGTGACGGCTGCAAATCCCGTGGCACGCGGCCACGTGGTGCAGCTTTTCGCCAATGGTTTGGGACCGGTATCGAACCAGCCCGGGTCCGGCGAGCCCGCTCCCTCCTCGCCGTTCGCGCAAACCACGGCAACGCCGACGGTGACCATCGGCGGCCAGAATGCAGTGGTCCAGTTCAGCGGATTGGCGCCGGGCTTCTCCGGCCTCTACCAGGTGAATGTCGTGGTCCCGGCGAATATCGGGACGGGAGTTCAGCCGCTCACCATGAGCATTGATGGGGTGGCCGCCAAGACATCCGCATTGCCGATAAAATAAGGGGCATGCGGACCCTTGTGCTGTTTTTGGCCATCGGAGTTCTGGCTCAGGCGCAATTTCCTCGTAAGGTGTCGGCGACTGGAGTGATCCGCGCGATGGATGACAAGTCCATCTCCTTGCAGGCTGACGATTCGCGCTTGATCGAGATCAAACTTTCGAGCGCGACGAGGTTTCGCAAGGAGGATTCCGATGTCGCCGTATCCGCGGTACATGCGGGAGACAGCGCCCGCGTTGATGCCATTGAAAATAGCGCAGGCTACTGGACGGCGGCGAGCGTGGTGATTGTGAAGACGCAAGCGCCGGCGTCTCAGGGGCCGTCGCCGAGTATTTTGCGGGCGCCAGATACGAAAGTTGGCTCGCGCGCGGCCGCCCACGATGATGAAGGCCCTCCGAAACTGCGTCGAGGAATTCCGAAACGGCGTCCGCAATCGCGTGTTGAGGACGATGCACCTGAGCCTCCGATTGCATCCTCCGCGAAGCCCGAGCGCGACGTGGAACCCGCATCCGCGCCGCAAGATCCAAAGATACAATTAGTAAACCGCGCCCGCGAGGCGGCTTTTTCGTTTTCCGATGCCCTGCCGAACTACGTGGCACAGCAAGTAACCACTCGGTATCTGCGCGACGGGGATCGCTGGCGCGCGCTTGATGTGGTCTCGGCAACGGTGGTTTACGAGAACGGTAAGGAAAGCTACCGCGACATCCAAATCAACGGCAAGCCGATCAAAAAGAGCATGGAAGAGATGTCCGGCGCCTGGTCGACGGGTGAATTCGGTACGACGTTGCGCAGCCTCTTCGATCCGCGCAGTGCCGCGCAGTTCGATTTCCGCAAGCAGAGCCAGTTCCAAAATTTCAGCGCGATGGTTTACGACTACGCCGTGGACCGGCAGCATTCCGATTGGCGAATCAAGGTCGGATCCCAGGCAGTGGTGCCGGCGTTTCTTGGTCGCGTTTGGATCGATGCGAAGTCGGCGCGAACTTTGCGAATCGAGATGTCGGCGGTCGAAATTCCCGAAGAGTTTCCGATGGATAAAGTGGAAGCCGCGCAAGATTACGGCCAGGTCAGGCTCGGGGCCGAAGAGTATCTGCTCCCGATTCACGCCGAAAATCTAAGCTGCGAACGCGGCTCGTCGAACTGCAGCCGCAACGTGATTGAGTTCCGCAATTATCACAAGTATCAGGGCGAGACGAAGATCATCTTCGATAAATAGTCGATCAGGACGTCACTCGCTCGTAGCCTCGAGGGGCGTACGAGCTTCTTTAATTTGGCCTGCCGTGATACGTCGAATTGTTCCATCACTTCCTCGACGCTCAAATCCGTCGAGATTCTCGATGACCGTAGCAACGGGTAACCGCGTATCCCGAAACACCCACGCACCGCTCAGCTTGCTGGGGATGCTCTCCTCCGCGGGACACTGCGACCAGTCCAGGTTTGCCATATCTAGCACGTCTCTAACTAGACTTCGACACTTCGTCGCGCAAAGTGACTACAACTCGATGATTCTACAAGAAGCGGTAGGCTTGAGCGCGGAAATGTAGTGACACGCAGCTCCCTGAGTATTGGAGAAATCATCCTTGACGGTCTTCCAGACTATTTCCAAATCGACAGTCCGGGGCGGCGCTGTTAATCTTGTTCACGGCTTCGCCGACGATCTCGATGTTGCGGACTGCGCGTCCTGAACCTGCGGGTTCTTGTGAAAGCCTGCGAGGTCTGGTACGGGCCGAAGGTAGCCCGTCGCCCGCTCAATCGCTTCGGCAATGTGTTCCAGATAGTCTTCGACGCGCTCCGGATGCCTTCATAGCGGCTGCGCGTGTTGCAACACACCTCGTCGCGGAACTTAGGCGGCAATCCATTCGGAGTTAAAACGGATACCGGCACTCCCAGCAAGTTCTCGGCGTAGATCTTCAAACCGGCAATCGTAAGCACACTGGTGAATTGTCCGGGGTCAACCAGCGAGTCAAGATCGCTCGTGTCCGTGCCGCTGACAACCGACCCAAACACGCGGGGGCGCACGATTGGCTTTTGGCGTAGTCAGCGCTTCACCGCGAGCTCATCCGCCGTCTCATTGCCCGATTTGTCCTGGCATCGAACATAGTATTCGGACTTCTGTCCGTACACACGAGCCGCATGTTGCAGGCCATCGGTCGTTTGAAGCGCGCCGGACATGGTGACGTACGCGGTGCCGGGGCGCAGGCTGTAGCGGCAAAGCGCCGGCTTGTCGGTTGTGACGAGAAGCTCGGCGTCCGTCATCGCGGATGCGGTAAGTTTCGGAGCTTGCGTATCCATTCCGTCGATGACGGGCGGGTCCAGCGTCTCCTTCGGGAAAGTTACTTTCCAGGGCTTGCCGGAGGCGGTGAATCCGACGCCGAAGGTGGTGGCGGTTTCGATCCGGGTCATCTCCGGTAGCGCGGCTTTCGGGTCGGTCGTCGGGTGCAGCACGTTCAGGAAGTAGTCGGTCTTGCTGGCGACCGTCGGCTGAACTTCGATACGCCACCTTCCATAGCCGCCGCTGAACGTGGTGTTGTAATCGGTCCGATTCATCTCCTGCGGATACACGGGAGCCCAGTTCATGCTGCGGTGATCGGGCGCGACGCCTTCGCTGTAATCCTTCACCCAGAAGTCTTTCAGATGGCGGTGCAGATGCGGGCCGATGGGGCCGTCGCCTTGCAGCACGTTCGGGTCGGGCTGATATTGGCGTGTATGCGAGGTCGCGGCCGGTTCCCTGCCCCCGATGAGTACGTAACGAAATTTGAGCGGGAAAACAGTTTTGCCGAGCAGGGCGGCATAGCCGCTGCGGAGGTCGGCGGTGACCTGGTTGAGATTCGCAGGTTTCTTGCCGTCGACCGTTACTTTGAACTGATCGCCGGCGGCTTCGAGCTGATCGACGCTGTGCAGCAGCCAGCTCTTTTCGAATTCGGCGTGGGTGCTGGCGATGGTGTCGGCGACGATCAATACATCGGGCTCGCGCAGGTACACGAATCGTCGATACACCTTGGTAACTTTGGGCTGGGTTTCGGGCGCGGTGTGGCGCGGGTTCGAGTAAGCATTGGTAATGTCTGCCACCCACGACGCGACTTTGCCGTTATCTTGAAAATGCACCACGCGCGCGACATCGAAGACATCGTGGTGCGCCTCGTACTCTTCGACACTGCCGAGCGAGAGACCGTAGGGAAGCATGGTGCGCTCGCCGCCATCATTTGGAAGACAGACCTTCGCGCTGGCATCGAGCACCGGAAACAGATAGTGGCTGCCCGCCTTATCGCACCCGATGAAGCTGATGAAGCCGCCGAAATATTCGTTGGGATCGCCAATCAACAGGCCGTTGGAGCTGACCGTGCGCGTGTAATACGCGAGCGAGTGGACGCTGTTGACGTCGCCGTCGTAGTTGCCGGTTTTGGCGGCGAGATCGCGGCGCTTGAAGATGGTGAACGCGCCTTGGTCGAGATGCTGGTGAAGATCGAGATGCGGCCCGGCCCAAAATCCGATCCACGTGGCGTCGCGCGAATTCCAATCGGAACGCAGATAGATATAGCCCATCGAAGGATCGTAGTGAAACAGTTTCTTGGGCTTGAATAGGGCCGGGGGCGGGGAGTAAAAGAAGATTTCAAACCACGGGTCGGTTCCCTGATCGGTGTCGGGCTGCCGAAAAACCCAATTCCAGAGATTGGCTTCTTCCGTTCCGGCAAAGCGGCGTGAGAGGGCCAGACCGTTGGGACGCATGGAGAAGCTGTGCCACGAGAAGCCATGACTATCGTCGCCGCCGAGGGCTGCGCCTTCGACCAGCGGGGTCGGGGGATTGGCGTGATAGATGGGGTCGTCGATTTCGTTTAAGCGATTGGGATAGGTCGAAAACGCCTCATAGGCGAGACGCTGCTGGAACCACGGATGGCTCAGAAACAGGTTCTCACCGGACGCGTAATAGACCATGTTGGCGATGTCGATGATGGTGCCGCCGGTGGCTTCGCCATAGGCATTGCCTTCGGCTAGCGCGCCGCCGCGTCCCATCACGTCGAGGGCGGCGAGCGTCCGAGCCCAGCTATCGTGGAACCAGGACATCTGTTTTGCGGCCAGTGGATTTTCGCCTACCGTCGCGTAGGCCGAGTACGCCATGCCGCGCATGATGATGGCGCCGTCATTGCGGAAGTTCATGCGCAGGCCGGAGGATTTGGAATTCACCTCATTGGCGGCGTTCATCCAGTCGATCAGATCCCGGCGCTGAACGGCGGTGAGGCGGTCGAATCCCCAGTCATAGAGGATGGCAACTTCGGCGATTAGACCACCGCCCAAATACCCGGCGCTGTGCTCGTCGCAGTAGAGCGCCTGGCCGCATTTACCAAGCAGTTCGCGCAGGCCGGCGGCTCGATCGCTGCCGTTGGTGTAGATGGATTTGACGAAGAGTTTCCAGGCGAGATCGAAATATTGAGGCTGCTTCGTGATAACGTATCCGAGCAGGAAAGCAACCTGATCGTCACCATAATACGTGTACCCGGTCCAGCCTTCTTCCTTCTTCTTGAGCCACTCGGCGAAACGAAGCCAAACCGGGTCGTTGGAGCTGCGTAGAGCCTGAATCTGCGATATCAATTCTTTGTTTAATCCGAGTCGCGGGTGTTCATCAATCGAAGGAACTTTTTCTTTTACATTCGCCTCGATTTCCGAGCTGTTCTGATACGTAATCTCCAGACGGGGGCGACGTGTTGTCTCCGGAAATCGGCCGCTGAAAAGAACCGCCCGACCGGTGCCGCCGTTCTCGTACACTACCGCCAAGTTGGCATAACGGTGCGCTGCGGTTCGCAACGCTTTGACCAGCGGCAGCACATCCACCGTCGCGGCCCCGGTTTCGGGAATCCGGCTGCCGCGGAGAGCAAACGGGAACGGGTCGACATCGAAATCCTGGAACATCCTCATGCCGGGGCGTGCCCAGTTTTTGCCGGCGCGGTATGAGTTGAAGTTCGCTTCGTTCTCGACGAAAAATTGGGCCAGCGGGTAGACTGTAAACGTCGCGCCGGGGACCGTGGTCGTCAGCGTTTCGAACGTGAGCGTGAGGCGCGCGCTTAACAGCGCGGCGGTGGCCGGAATGCGGCTTAGGTCGAAGCGAAGCAGCGCCGAGGCGCGCATGTCGCCGGAGATCTCGAGGCGGTCTGACGCGGCGAAGTTCTTTTGCGGCTGGTCAACGCGGATGTAGGTGTCGGCGGCGGGAGCGAGGGTAAGATGCGCCGGGGCGGCGAAAAGCGTTCCGGTAAAAAACGTGGCGAAATTGAACGCGGCGCACGCGAGCTTCACGCTTTCCACTTGTAGAAGTAGAACAGAAGCGGCTGCTTGCCAGTGTTCACGATTCCATGCAGCCGGTTTGACCCGGCGTACATCATGGACCCCGGGCTCACTGATGTGACTTTGCCTTCGATCGAGATTTCACCGGAACCTTCGGTGACGACCATAAACTCTTCTTCGGGGTGCTGATGCGGAGGGTGCGGGCTCATGCCAGGTTTCAGCATCAGGCTACCCGCCGTCATGGACTGGACCTGGTCGGTTGGGCCGCTGAAGTATACGCGGAGATCGCCGAAGGCCTCGTGCGACACCGCGGCTTTCTCCGAATCGATCACCACGCTAGGAAGCTTCCCGGAGGAACTCGTAGCGGCCAGCGCGGCCATTCCCGGGAGACCTGCCAGCTTCAAGAAATCACGACGTTTCGCCATTAC
>JBBROU010000098.1:0-18927 GCA_038229055.1 Bryobacterales bacterium
CAGGCTGCAGAGTTTGAAATGCCAGAAAACGATTTAGTGCCTTTCTCAAAGAACCGATACCACTCAGCGCCGTTTCGCGACCTCCTCGATGCGTTCTTCAGGAGCCTGCGGCCGGTGATGATCTCCTGTTTAATTTTTACGGTTGGATTGGCGGCCTTTATATTTACGAGACCGGTTACATTTGAATCGGAATTATTACTTCTGGTGAAGAACGATCGCGCCAATGTGGCCGTCGGCTCATTTGAATCTTCCGGTCGAAATCTTCCGCAGGAAGTAAGCGACAACCAGATTGGAACGGAGATACAGCTCTTCCAGAGCAAAGATCTTTTGACCCAGGTCGCGCGCAAGCTCAGCGATTCGAGCAAGAAGCAGCTCGCCCCGTCCGAGCTGATCGAAGCCGAAAAAGATCTGGAACGTCATCTCAGCGCAAGCCCGGTGCCCAAGACCGATCTGATCCGGCTGGCCTTCACCGCCGAGGATTCCCAGGCAGCGCGGCGAACCCTGCAGGTCCTGGCCGACACCTATCTGGACTACCATCTGCGGCTGCACGGGGCCACCAACGCTTATCAGTTCTTCGGCCAGCAGTCCGATTTTTATCAAGCCAAGCTGAAGACCGCGCAGCAGCAGTTGGCGGGGTTCGAGAAGCAGACCAGCATCACGGTATTGCCCGAGCAGAAAGATTTGAATTTGCGCAAGCTCACCGAGGTGCGGGCGGCGCTCGACGAGGCCAAAACCGCGGCACTGGAGTCCGAGCAGCGCAGGCAGCGGCTCGAAGGCCAGATCGCCGAGGCCAAGCCGAGAATTGTTACGCAGCAGCGGACCATCCCCAATCAATATTCTGTCGATCATTTGAATTCCACCCTGGTCGACCTGCGCAATAAACGCACAACTTTGCTGACGAAATTCCGCCCCGACAACCGGCTGGTGCAGGAAGTTGATAAGCAGATCGGCGACACGATGGCGGCGCTCGAAGCCGCGCATGCTTCCACGGGCACCGAGGAGGCAACGGATGTGAATCCGTTGCGCCAGACGCTCGAGGGCGAGATGACCCGAACCCAATTGACCGTCGCCGGACTGCTGGCGCGGGAGCAAGGGTTGAAGACTCAGGTCCATTTCTACGAACAGGAGTTGAATAAGCTAAACCAGAACACAGCGGCCCACTCAAAGCTGCTCGGTGACGTGAAGGAAGCCGAGGACAACTACGCGCTTTACACCCGCAAGCGGGAGGAAGCGCGGATCAGCGGGGCGCTCGACAACGAAAAAATTGCGAATCTTCGGATTGCCGAAGGTCCTACCGAGGGCTACAGCAAGCCGCGATTTTCACTGGGAATGGCCTGCGGATTTCTGGTGGGCAACCTATTCCTGACGGGAATCATCGTCTTTTTCTCAATGCGCCGACCGGTGATCCATGCGCCCTGGGAGTTGGAATTGTTTCAGAATATCCCCGTGCTTGCGACCGTGCCTTTGGACCACAAACGAGTGAGATTTTATAAGCAATTAGCCGACTGAGTTACCGGACATGAAACTGAAAATCAATGGAGCAGTCTCGCCGCCGGCCGCTAACAACGTACTTGCGCGGGCCGAAACTATTTTCAAAGCCCCGCCCGCCGGCTGGACTCCGGACCGTGCCCTGCTTCCACTGGTCGAGAAGTTGCGGCAAATCCGAAATTCCCTGCCCGGTTCGGCGGTGTTTGCGTTCACGTCCGCCAAGCCGGGTGAAGGGGTTACCCACATCGTGCAAGGCCTGGCGAGGGAAATTTCGCAGCATACCGGCGAGCGCGTGCTGGTCACGCAGCCGACCGGACTGGCCGACGACGCCGATCGTCACGGAAATTTCGACTCCATGGATCGCGGCTCCTGGAAGTTCCCGGATTTGCAGCGCCGCTGGGAAAACTCCGAGGCGGAAGCGCAGAAGAATCACCTGGCCACGCTGCGGCATGAGTTTGATTACGTGCTCATCGATTGCCCGTCATTGCGGCAGTCTGCCGATGCCCTGCTGCTCGGAAAAGCCAGCGACGGCGTATGCCTGGTGGTGGCCGCCGGCGACACGACGCGCACCGAGATTCAGGGCGCGGTAAACGCCCTAGCCCAGGTTTCGGTTCCGCTGGTTGGGTTCGTTTTAAACAAACGGACCTATCCGGTCCCGAATTTCATCTATAAGTCGCTGTAAGGCAAAAATTATGGCGTCATCCTGGAAAACAATTCTATATTTCATTCCGCTGCTGGCCTGGGCGCAAGAACCTGGTAAATTCGCCGACCGCGACCCGAAATACCGGCTGCAGCCGAGCGACGTGATCGAGGTGGAATACACCTACACCCCGGAATACAACCAGACCGTGGCGGTCCAACCGGACGGCTACGTAACGCTAAAGGTGCTGGGGGGCGTGCATGCGGCCGGCCTGACGCTGGAGGAAGTTACCGCGGCGATCAAGACCAAAGGAGATGCCGCCCTGAACAACCCTGAGGTTACGGTGCTGCTGAAGGAGTACGTCAAGCCGCACTTTGTGATCGCCGGAGAGATTGCTCGCCCCGGAACTTACGATTTACGCGGGAATGTATCGTTGATCGAGGCCATTGCGTTAGGCGGCGGCTTCAAAGAAAGCTCCAAGCAGAGCCAGGTGGTGCTGGTCCGCAGAGTCAACGCGGAGATGGCGGAAGTAAAGGTTGTGGACGTGAAGGCGTTGATGGATCCCAAGAAGATTCGGGAAGATCTGAGAATGCGCCCTGACGACCTCGTGGTAGTTCCCAAGAATCGCTTGGGCAAACTGGAACCTTACATCCGCATCACATCGATGGGCCTTTCCGGTCTATATGGCATTTCGCTGCTCAAATAGAGATTTCTATGAAACTATCACTCGTGGTCGCAACTCGCGGGCGCACCGAGGAGTTGTGCCGCCTGTTCCGCTCGCTGGAAGAGCAAACCTATCGGGATTTCGAAATCTTACTCGTGGATCAGAACGACGACGCGCGGGTCGAGCCCGTGGTTGCCGAGTTCCGGAACACGCTTGCGCCGCGGCATATCCGTTCCAACACTCACGGACATGCGGCGGCCAATAACGTAGGGCTGCGCGTCGCCGAGGGCGAGGTGATCATCCTGCCCGACGACGATTGCTGGTACCCGCGCGAAACCTTCGCGCGGCTGGTGAAAATGTTCCGTGAACATCCGGAATGGGACGGAATCACGGGCCGGGAAGCCCTGGCCGAAGATGCCCCGATCGGCCGCCGTTTCGATGCCGAACCTGGCGAGGTGACTAACGCCAATATCTGGCGGCGGCACATTTCGTTTACCATGTTCTTTCGCCACGACAAACTGAAGGGGCTTTTCTACGACGAAACGCTGGGCGTCGGAGCGGGTACGATCTGGGGCTCTGGGGAAGAAACCGACTTCCTCATGCGGTTCATCCAGGCGGGGAATACCGTCCACTACGACCCCGCGCTCGTGGTCTGCCATCCCGATTGGGGCACGGGACCCTACAACAGTTCTCATTACCGCAAGGCGTTTGCTTACGGGATGGGAATGGGGCGTGTCCTCCAAATGCATCGGTTCCCATTAAGAATTGTCATCAGGCATATGATTCGCCCTTTTGCAGGGACGCTGCTGGCCGTGTCCACAGGCAAACTGAACAAGGCAAGATATCACTGGTCCATTTTTACGGGGCGAGTCAAAGGGTGGCTGGCCAGTTCCCGATTAGATGCCACGGCAGCGCGCTGAAAAGCCGCGCCGATTTTGTTTGAAATAAAAACGCAATTCGGATGAAACAATTAGCCCATAAGCTATTTAAGAGCGCGGTTATCCGAAACGCTCTCTCGTTGTACGGAGTGCAGGCCTGCCGGAAGATGCTGCCGTTGATCAGCGTCCCGTTCCTGGCTCGGGTATTGGGTCCCGAAGGGTGGGGAAAAGTCGCCGTTGCCTTGTCGATGGGCGAATTTATCGTGTTGCTGGTGGAATTTGGGTTTACTTTGTCTACGACCAGAGAGATAGCCAGAAATCGGGAGGACGCAGCGACTTGCGGGAGAATTGTCTCCGGCACCATTGGCGCTCAACTGTGTCTTGCGCTGCTGGCAATCGTGATAGCGCTAGCCGTTTCAAGGCAGATTCCTTTGCTCCGCGACAACCCCCGTTTGCTAATGGCTGGAATGTTCTACGGAATCTCGCAGGGCCTGGCGCCGCTCTGGTTCTTCCAGGGGCTGGAGCGAATGGTTCTGGCGGCCGCCCTCGAAATCTCCGGCAAGGTTTTGGGTTTGATCGGCATTTTCATGTTCGTGCGCCAGGCCGGCGACGGGTGGAAAGTTTTGGCGCTGCAAGGGCTGGCGCCTGCCGTAACCACCCTCGCGGCGCTGGTGCTGGCTTACCGCATCGCTCCGTTTGGCGTGCCCACGTTCGACATGATCCGCCGCGCTCTTCGGGCCGGCTGGGGAATGTTCCTTCTGCGCAGCGGAGTCGGGCTCTACAGCATCGGAAACGTTTTCATTCTGGGCCTGTTCGCTCCGCCACAGATCGTCGGTTTTTTCGCGTCGGCTGAGAAGATCAGCAAAGCCATCTGCGGATTGCTGCTGCCCATTCGGGACGCGCTCTTCCCGCGATTAAGCCATATGGCGGTCCATTCGCCGGAGCAGTCCGGAAGGCTGACCAAAATCGGGGCCATAGCGATGGGCACCGGCGGCGCGCTGCTCACCATCGCAACCTTTGCGGCCGCTCCCCAGATTGTGCGGCTGCTCCTGGGCCCGGGTTTCGACCCGGCGGTCAACGTCCTAAGAATTCTGGCGTTGCTCCCGTTCGTCATCGCGCTGACCGATTCCGTCGGGATGCAGTGGCTTCTGCCGCGGGGACGTGAAGGCGTGGTGAACAAGGTCATTCTGGGCGGCGGATTGTTAAACGTGCTGCTCGCTTCCATCTTCGCGGCGCGGTATCTGCAAATCGGGATGGCTTGGTCGGTGGTGGTGGCCGAAACCGCGGTCTGCGTTACCTTGGCCTACATTGTGTACCGCTTGTCGAGGTCAAGCGATCAGCGCGCCCATGAAGTGGTTCTCGCGGTTGAGAGCAACTATGCGCCGCGATACGCGAAGAAATTGAGTGACAGCTCGGTGGGGGCGGAATGAGCGATTCCACCGCGCTTCAAGGTTCAAAGATCACCACGGTCTGGTGGTTTCATCCGGCGGTCGCTCTCGGCGTGCCGGGCCTCCTGATCGCCTGGTCGGCATACGTTATTCCCGCCGAAGCATACGGTCATTATTGGAAATCGGCTAAGCACTTTGACGATTCCATGTTCCGCCTTACTCTGTTAAGCATTCTGGCGTTCTGCGCGGCCGCGTGGCTTGCCGGCATCAGGCGCGTTCCGCGATCCATCGCCGCGCACGCGAACTGGGCCGAGAACATACCCTGGGATCGCGTTCGATTTGTCTTTTCGGTCAGTTATTACCTGTGTCTGTTCGGGTATATCGTATGGGTAATCGCGGCGGCCCGCAGCGGTGTCACGATTGGAATGGTCGTAGGAGCTTTTACCGGCAAGGCAGGGGCCACCTACCAGATACGCGAGACGCTGGTCCGAATCTCCGGGGTCACGACCATGACGCAGTTCGGAATTTCAGCCATTGTCCTCGGTATTCCTCTGGGCCGCGTCCAAGGCTGGTCAACCGTTCGCTGGAGGCTCATCATTATCCTGGTGCTCGCGGTTTTCCGCGCGGTTCTCAACAGCGAAAGACTGGCGTTTATCGAGCTCGCCGTACCCATGACGATTTCCTATCTCGGGGTCAGAAACTTTGGGCCGCGACCGAACTCGCGCGGACGGTTGCTGTTGCGAATCGCCCCACTCTTGAGTGGCGCCTTGCTGTTCTTCGTTTTTAGCGCGTTTGAGTATTCGCGCTCGTGGATCAGTTTCTACTCGACCCAGGAGAGCAGTTTTTGGCGCTTCGCCGGGATTCGGCTGGTAGGGTACTACGCGACCGCTTTGAACAACGGCGCGCTGGTATTGAAGAGCCTGGGCGCGCCGCTATCGGCACCATTGTTTACCCTGAGTTTTGCCTGGAAATTTCCGATCTTCAATAGTCTGACGTTTCAAATATTTCCGAACGTCAGGCTGGGCGCCGATACGTTTACCAACATTTTGTCCAGCGGCGCCAACCCCGAGTTCAACAATCCGAGCGGTCTGTTTCTTCCGTTCATGGACTTCGGGACCGGGGGGGCCTTGCTTTACTGGCTGATCGCGGGGGCGATCTGCGGATTCCTATATGGCGAATTTGTATCCGGCAAGAGCGCGGGGCTGTTTATCTACCCGACGCTTTTCACTTCTCTGATCGAAGCGACTCGGATCCTGTACTGGTCGGACGGGCGATTTTTCCCCCCGATTTTCCTCCTTGTCATGAGCGTTTTATTTCTATTTCATGTGCCGCGCGGCCGCCATGTTGAACGGCCGATCAGGGGGAGACGGATGTTTCCCGTTAGGGGCCCTGTCGCGACGTAGCGGCGGGAATCAGTGAGTGTCTCGGAATTAAGGGGGCACCAATTGTTCGCGTGATTCTTAACTAAATTCTTTAGGGGATTTTTACTCTATGTCACCAGTGACGGCTTCGGTACAGGAAATTTCAGAACAAAAATTAGCGGGCGGGGAGGGGGCACCGGCTTTCCAGCACCGTAAAGTACCCAGCAAACCGCTTTACACCACCGCGTGCCTTCTAGGCAGCGATATGCTCGCTCTGGTTTTGGCTGTGGCGCTCAGCCTTGCGGCAAAATCCATCTTTCATCACGACCTGCTGTTAAGCAGTTATCTACGACTGTGGCCGTTCCTTTTCGTTTTTGCACTGGTCTATGCGGTAGTAGGCCTTTACTCGGAGGTGGCGTTGAGCCCTCCCGAGGAGTTGCGGCGCGCCGTACTGTCGTCGTCGCTTGTTTTTATGGGCCTGGCCACGGTGACGGTTTCACTGCGGGGAGCGACAAGATTTGTTACCTTGACGCTCTTCATGTCGGTGGTGCTCAGCGTGGTGCTGGTTCCGCTTCAGCGGGCCGTTGTGCGCCAGCTATGCGCAAGGCACGATTGGTGGGGCTATCCGGCCGTGGTGTTCGGCGCGGGAGCGGCGGGCAATGCGCTCGTGCATGCTCTCAGGCGCGAGCCTGAACTAGGTCTGAAGCCGATTGCCGTGGTCGATCCGAACACCAGCTATCAACATCTTCATCACGTCCCCGTCGTGCCCGGCGAACAACTCGCCGCCGAACTGGTCGAGGCTAACCGTTTCGTTTATGGCATCGTCGCCACCTCCGGACCTTCGGGGCAGCAGGCGATCAACGACTTCGAGCGCTTCGGTTTTCAGTTCTCGCACATCATCTACATTTCGGATATGGTGGACTTCTCCACGCTCTGGGTGAAGCCGCGAAGCGTGGGCGGAATGCTTGGCCTCGAGGTCTGCAATAGCTTTTTATTAAAGGAAACCCAGGTCGCAAAACGCATTATCGATCTGGTGTTGACCACGGCCGTTGGCATTCTGGTTCTTCCCGCGGTGGCCTTAATTGCATTGGCGGCTAAGCTGGAATCGAAAGGGCCGATCTTTTATAGCCAGCGACGCGTTGGCATGGGCGGCAAGCTTTTCTATGCCTGGAAATTCCGCACCATGGTCGAAAATGCCGATGCCGTTTTTGAGCATCATCTAAATAGCGACCCGGCGTTGCGCTTCGAATGGGAGCTGAACCACAAGCTGAAGAACGATCCACGAGTTACTCGCGTGGGCAAGTTCCTTCGCAAGACCAGCCTCGATGAGCTACCGCAGATCTGGAACGTGCTGAAGGGTGAAATGAGCTTAGTCGGACCGCGACCTATCGTTCAGGCAGAGGTGGCCAAGTACGGCGCCGGTTACGAGCTGTATATTAAAGTGAAGTCGGGAGTCACGGGGCTTTGGCAGGTTTCGGGCCGGAACGACACTTCCTACGACGATCGCGTAAAGCTGGACTGTCTGTACGTCCGCAACTGGTCGGTGTGGCTCGATCTCTGCATTCTCTTCCGTACGATCGGCACTGTGCTGCTCCGCAAAGGAGCTTATTGATGTCCAGCGTCGGATTCGACACGTCGCCGCCCGTCACGCGGACGGTGCCGGCGGGCAGTTTACAACCGGTGTTGGTGAATGGACGTTTTCGCGCTCAGAAAATCACCGGGGTGCAACGCTATGCCGACGAGATGATCACCCGGCTCGGCAAAAAAGTGGAAGTAATCGAACCACGGGCCATGTTGAAAGGGCCACGCGGCCACGTCTGGGAACAGTTGGCGCTGCCATGGCGCGCCAAATCCCGCTTGCTGTGGAGCCCCTGCAACACGGGTCCAGTCTGGCACGGCAACCAAGTTGTCACCATTCACGATCTGTTCGCCATCGATTATCCGCAGTGGTTTAACGCCGAGTTTGTGCGCGCTTATCGCGTTATCTGGCCGCGATTGGCGCGCAGCGCGCGGAGGATCATCGCCGTTTCGGGCTATACCCGGCAGCGGTTGATCGACTGCCTTGGTGTCTGCGAGGACAAAGTCGTTTTGGTACACAGCGGCATTGGAGAGCAGTTCGCGTCTCCAGGGCTGGCTGCCATTGAGGAAGCGCGCGGCGCGCTCGGCATTCCGACACGCAATTATCTGCTCAGCGTCTCTTCACTCGAACCGCGAAAGAATGTTCGCACGATTCTGGAGGCCTGGGAGCGGGCTCTGCCGCATCTCCCCGCCGATTGCTGGCTGGTGATGGCCGGCGCGACCGGCAGCCACAAGGTATTCGGAAGTTTGAACTTGCCGAAAATTCCGGACCGGGTCTTCTTTCCGGGCTACGTGGCCGAGAAGTATCTGCCGGCTCTTTACGCCGGAGCACGCACCTTCGTGTTCCCTTCCCTGGCTGAAGGGTTCGGGTTCCCGGCGCTAGAAGCGATGGCGTGCGGCACCCCTGTGATCACTTCCAACAACACGTCGCTGATTGAAGTTGCCGGCCCGGCGGCATTGCTCGTCGACCCCCTCAATGCCGACGAAATTGCGCACAACATCACGCGGCTCACGCTGGATTCGGATCTTTCCCGCAATCTGCGGGATCGCGGATTGACCCAGGCGAAGAAGTTCCCTTGGAACGACACCGTCGCCAAAACCTGGGCCGTTCTGGAACGCGAAGCGGCGGGCCATGACTAGCGTCGCGCCAATCGCTTCAGGCAAGCGTATCAGCGTTCTGCACATCCTCGAATCCACGTCGGCGGGCGCGGCGCGCTATGTGGCAGACGTCTTACTGAATCTCGATCTCGAAGCGTTCGACGTCTCCTTCGCTTTCTCGATGATTCGTGCGGACGCGCGTTTTCGCAAGGATCTCGAAAAGATGCGCGCCCGCGGAATCGCTACGTTCGAGATTCCAATGACCCGCGGCATCGACCCGCTCGCAGACGGTCGCGCTTTCTTTCGGCTCTACCGGCTGCTGCGAAAGTCGCGCTTCGACATTGTTCACTGCCACAGCTCGAAAGCCGGATTTCTCGGCCGGATTGCCGCCAAGCTTGCCTATCGCGACACGTTAACGCTCTATTCGCCGCATGCCATCGCCATCTCGGTCAAGCCGGTCTATTGGTATCTGGAGAAATTCGCCGCGCCCTTCACCGACGCGATGGTCGGTGTCAGCGCATCGGAATGCGACCAACTCGCCGAATACAGGCTGGTTCCGTCATCCAAGCTCGAGTACATTACAGCGGCAATCGATGTGGGGGGCTGCGAGAACTTGAACGGCGGCGAAGATGTGCGAGACCGTTTCAATATTCCAAAAGACGTGGTTCTGGTGGGAACGGCGGGACGGTTAGCGCCGCAAAAAGATCCTTTAACGTTTTTGAAAGTCGCCGATATCATCCGCAGGCAAAACATCGCAGCCCACTTTCTGTGGATCGGCGACGGTGAGCTTCGCGAAAAGGTCGTCGCGGAAGCGCGCGCGCTCGGAGTCGAGAGCATGATCACCTTCGCGGGCTACTGCCAAAATCTTCTTCCCGTTGTTTCCGCGATAGACGTTTTCGCCCTCACGTCCGTTTATGAATCGTTCGGATACGTAACGTGCGAGGCGATGGCGCTGTCCAAGCCCGTGGTGGGGACGAACGTGGCGGGAACCAAGGAACTGGTAGTGGACGGAACAACCGGATTTCTGGTGGAACCGCGCGACGCCGAAGCTTTCGCTGAAAAGCTGGCGATTCTAATCCAGGACGCCGCTCTTCGAAAAAGCATGGGGCGCGCCGGCCGGGTAAGGGCGGAGAAGGAATACGATCTCGCTCGCATGATAGGTGAAATCGAACAGTTCTATCGAAAGTTAATGTCGCGCTCAGGGCTTGATCCCGTAGCTAGCACGGTATCCTTCAGGAAGCATCAAACTCACTGGTTCGGCAATTGAAATTGCGGGGGTCCGGATGAAGTGGCTTCTCGCGCTGGCTATAGCTGTTGCTCCATTTGCCGCATCTGCTGAGACGGCTCTAACGTCGGGCGCGGAACTGCCTCGACGGTGCACACCCGGAGAGTTTTTCTTTCAAAAGCGACAGCCACTCGCTCACAGTTTTTTCCTTTGCCAACCCGACGCAACTTGGGTCGAGACCGACCCAGCCCGCAACGGGATCGCGGTGGTGCAGAGATTCGGCGCCGCCGGTGACGGGATAAGCGATGACCAAACGGCGATACAATCCGCCGCGGACTTCGTGAAGTCGGGCGGCGGAATCGTGTTTGTGCCTCCCGGCCTTTACCGGCACAGCGGAACGATCGAGTTCGGATCGGGAACGGTTCTTCAAGGGGCCGGCGCGGATTCGGTGCTGATGGCCAGCACCTTTCCGAACTCGGCACTGCGCTTCGCGGGAAGTCAAAGTTGCGGCGTGAAGCAGTTGGGCACCACATCCGCAGCTACCGTACGACTCTACACTCCGCCCTCCGTGGCTATTCTGTTCGAAGGAGCGAGAAACTGCCATGTGAGCGACGTATTTATCAATGGGAGCGCCAGCGCCGGCATTATGGTTCGAAGCAGCACCGATATGCTGATCGAGCGAACCGCTATCCGAAACACCATGGCGGACGGAATTCACGTTGTCGATGGCTCCCAGAAAGTGACGGTTTCCCGGAACCGTGCTTTTCAGACGGGCGACGATTCCTTCGCCGCGGTGGCATACGCAACAACGGCTCAGACGGATTCCGTCACATTCGACCACAACGTGAGCGTCATGTCCTTCACCCGAGGCGTGACTTGCATCGGCGCCTCGAACTGTTCCATCACTAACAATCGCGTTTATAATCCGCGCGCGCACGGGATCGCCGTGGCATACGAAACTGCGTTCAACACCTATCATCCGCGGGGTGCGACGCTTGTGCACAATCTGGTGCGCGGCGTATCGGCGCCAGGCATGAATCCTTTGCTGGTTTCATCCGCATCCGGCGTGATCGTGAAAGATTTCCGGGCCTACGACAGCAATCCGATTTTTTTGCATGACTCCACTTGGGTGAAGACCTCGGATTTGGCGGTATTCAACGCGCTCAGTCTCGGGATTGCCGGCGTCGGGGGCGGCAACCTGTCGATCCAGGACTCCCGAGTTACCGGGTCCGGCGGGTCGGGCATTCTGCTGAATGGTGTCAGGAGCGGCGATTTGGCGCAAAACTATGTAGCGGATGCCTTCCAAGCGGGCCCGGCGGTTTACGGCGCCATTGATGTCGCATCGTCTGATTCCATTTCGGGGGCGGGCAACCAAGTCTTTTCCGGAACGCCGGGTATCGGTTCTTTGTTGCGCATTGCCAGTTCCACATCCACAACGGTTACCGCGAATTCGTCAACGCTGGGACCGGCTGTTCAGCCCAAGATCGATTTCGGCGGTGTTGTAGCCGCCGGTCTCGGGATGCCCGCGGTGGAAAGTATTTCGCCAAACGCATTGTTCAGTATATTTGGCAGCGGTTTCGCTCCAAACAGTACCCAAACTGCCGTAACGAGCGCCGATCTCACCGGAGGTCATCTGCCAAGCACTTTGGCGGGTGCGTGCGTCGACGTCGGAGGGGAGCGCGCGTTCTTGCTATTCGTCTCTTCGACGCAGATCAATGCGCTTGCCGCGTTGCCCGCCACCGGCCAGCAAACCAGCGTCGAGGTGATCGCCAACTGCGGACAGCCCAACGAAATCCGGAGCAATCTGCGCATGCTGCCGACAGCGCCCGCTGCCCCTGGTTTTTTTTACTGGCAGCGCGAATCGAACGGCCACAACGCGGTGCTGGCATTTGACGCGGTCACGTATGCGGCGATCGGGCAGCCCCGCGAGGCCGGCGCCGCGACGACCGCTTACCCGGGGGAAGAGATTGGTATTTACATGACCGGCTTCGGCATCACCGAAAGCAATTTCGATCCAGGCGCGGTGCCGCAGTCGCCCGCACCCGTTTCCCTGCCGGGCACCGTCTATTTGAATGGCAATCATCTCTCGGCAGCGGACATTCGCTATTTTGGGACCAGCACGTTTGCGGGAGTGTACCAGCTCAACTTCCGGCTGCCGGTGGGCACGCCTCCGGGTGAGGTGCGGATTCAGGTCGCCGTGAACGGGGTTCTCACGCCGCCGGGAGCCTATTTGATGAGCGCCACAAAATGATTCAGAAACGAGGAGAAGTCGCACTATGAAGATTCTAGTTATGAGCGCCTTGCTTGCCGGGCAGATGCTGGGGCAGGGCGGTGCGGTGCTGAATGTGAAGGACTACGGCGCGACGGGCGATGGGACGACCGACGACCAAGCGGCAATCACCGCGGCGGCGGCGGCGGCGAATCAGAACGGCGGCGGAACGGTTTATTTTCCCGAGGGAACATTCGCACACAGCGGACTGTTGATTTTTGGTTCCAACATGACAGTGAAAGGCGCGGGAACGTCCGCGACGATTTTGAAGGCCACCAACCCGGCGCGGTCCGCCATTGTCTTCCTCAGAGCCAACAACTGCGCGGCGAGCGGGTTTAAGATTGTGGGCGCGACCGGGCACCGTCTCCAAAACGATGAGTCCAACGGCATCCTGCTGAACAATTCGAATCACTGCGCCATCAGCTCGATCGCGATTGACGGAGGATCCGGAGCCGGAATTTTGATGCACGCCAGCCACGACGTGCAGATCACCAACAACGATATCCGGAACACCATGGCGGACGGAGTTCACGCAGTGGCCGGTTCGGGCCAGATTCTGATCGCGAATAATCGCGCCTACAACACTGGAGACGATTCCTTTGCAGCGGTGGCCTACGCCAATGACCAACAGACATCCGAGGTGACGATTCGCAACAACACCAGCACGAAATCGAGAGCGCGAGGCGTAACCTGCATCGGCGCGGCCAATTGCATTATCGAGGGGAACTGGGTCGAGAGTCCCGCCGGTCATGGGATTGCCGTGGCCTTCGAGCAGTCTTATAACACCCACCGGCCGAGGCACTCGAGCGTCAGCGGCAATACCATCACGGGCGCGCTGGGCGTAAACATGAATGCGATTCTGGTGGATAACGCCGACGACGTATCCTTGAGCCGCAACACGATCTCGTCAAGCAATCCGATTTACATTCATCACAGCAACGGCGTGCAGGTGGATAATCTGACCGTGCGCAATTCGCACGGTCCCGCCATTTTGGCCCGTGAGAGCAGCGACGTGCATCTGCGCCGCAACACGATTACCGGCTCGACAGGCCCGGGAATTCTCATCGAGAGGGTCAACGGCGGTGAAGTGACCGAGAATAATCTAGCCGATGTCGGCAAGTCGGGCGATGCCGTGCGCGGAGATATCGACATTGTGCAGAGCCCCGGGCTCTCAGGTCGCGCGAATGTTTCACGAGGCGCGACAGGCAAACGCATCCGCATCGTCGGATCCTCCGATAGTGATGTCGAAGTGCGTGAGCAGTAACGCCTAAACCATCCACTCCGGATGCGTGGCCGTTCCATCGAAAATCGCAGTGGTTTTAAACGGCTCGAATTTTCCGGTGAGCGCGGCCTGTTTTGTCTTCGAAAGAAGCGCGTCGAGCTGATCGGAAGTAAACGGCTTGAAGGTGCGCACCGCTTCGAAAGCCTGATCCACGCGCTCCATGGAATCGCAGCCGTTAATCACGACGGAAGTGGGCAGGTTCAGCGCGTAATGAAGGCATTCGATGGGCGTGGCGACGCCGGCCTTCAAGACGTTCCCGAAGGCGATCGGCTTCATTCCGAGCACTGCTGTCCCTTCCTTCACTAACCGAGGAACTACTTCGTGCGCGAAGCTGCGGAAGTGGAAATCGAGGACATTGAGCGGCATCTGGCAGGCATCGAAATGGAAGCCGTGCTGCGCCGCAACATCGAGCATTCGCAGGTGCACCGCCGGATCCTTGTGCCCGGTGAAGCCAATATAGCGGACCTTGCCGGCCTTCTTAGCCGCCATAACGCCTTCGTGGGCACCGCCGTCGGCGAAGTATCGATCCGGGTCTTCCATGCGAATATTTTCATGAAACTGAATCAGGTCAATGTGGTCGGACCGCAAGCGCTTTAGCGATTCGTCAATCTGACGCGCAGCGGACTCGCGCGTGCGGCCGTTGAACTTCGTCATCAGAAAAACGCGCTTGCGGTAGCCGTCCTTCAGCGCTTCGCCCATTCGGATCTCACTGTTGCCGTCGTGGTAATCCCACGAATTATCGAGGAAGTTGATGCCGCGATCCACGGCGCTGCGAATGATTCCGATGCTCTCGCGCGGCTCTTTGGGAACTCCGATATGATATCCGCCCAGCCCGATAGCCGAGACGCGTTCTCCGGTCGTGCCTAGCTTGCGATAGATCATGCCGTCCTGGTTAGCGCCTTCGAGCGATACGGCGACTTGGAGCGCGGCGAGACCAGCCAGGAAATTGCGACGCGCAAACTCCGTTGGCTTCATAGATCCGAAGACCTCCTGGTGACCCATTATGCAAAATGCCGGTCAAGAAGTCTCGCCCGGCATTTTCAGTTTGGAAAAGGTGGGGTTACGGTTTGGGATCGGTGCTGCTGCCCGCGCAGTTCAAGACACCCATCGCATAACTACGGCTTTGTTACAGCTATGTGAATATCGTGACCTGCTCGCCACATCTACTGCAGAAAGCCGACGGGTTCCAGACAGAAGTGTGAATCGCTCGCACTCTGTATTAATGCCGCAGTCTTCTCCACCGCATCGACAAACCCGAGATCGTCCAATGGAAAGCCGATTAGCTCACCGTTCGAGCGTCGATATTCAACCACGCGGTAGCGCAGGCTGAACGGGTCAACGCCGCCAGCAAGCAGCGCCTCACTTCTGATCGCGTTGATGTCAGGGGCGGACTGCCCGCAAGAAGTCATACAAATGTTGGTGCAAGTGGAGGGCCAAGAGTTTCATAGAAATTACTGATGGGTCCGAATTAGCGTTTTTCTTCACGTTAAATGCGAGTTCACGCCGTTCGGCGATGAATCATGGCTGCTCGATGTTGTTCCGAACTGTCAGGGAGTTTTTAGCGTCTAAAGGATATATGAAGCTGGCACTGAAGGAATCCCCGGTTATGGCCATGGCCGACGAAGAATACCGCATGGCCTTTCACAACTTCTCTGAAAAAGTTCGCCAAGTTCAGCGCCTCACCTCACTGGCGAACGCGAATCATAGCGAATTCGATGCCGCAGTCAGAGAATTGGAACGGGCCCACTGCTTGTATAAGCAGCGCCGCGATGCTCTGGCCCAGTTCTTCCTGCCTGAGATGGTCATGAAAGTCGGAACGTGCTAAAACCGGCTATGAACCCGTATGCGTCATTTTTGGGCCCGCGGGACCCGTTCAGCGTAATCTCGGAAACCGCGCGGCAATTGGATACTCTGGCCAGGCAGATTGGGCCGGACGGAGTGGAACACTCACCCGCTCCCGGGAAATGGAGCGCGCGGAAAATTCTCTGTCATCTGGCTGATACCGAACTGGCCTTCGCTTTCCGCCTGAGACAGGCGTTAGCGGAGACGGACCATGTAATTCAACCCTTCGACCAGGACAAATGGGCGCAGGCTTACGATTACATGGAGGCTGAGGCGGCTTTGGAGCTGTTCGCGGCTGTCCGCAAATGGAATTTGCTGCTACTGAAAGGCGTCCCGGATAAAATGTTTTCGAAGGCGGTAGTGCATCCGGAGCGCGGTGAAATGACGTTTCGCACGCTGGTCGAAACAATGGCCGGGCACGATCTCAACCATCTTCGCCAACTGGAAGGCATGGCCCCCGCCAGGACTTCAAATTAGACTCAGTCCGGCGGGCGCGAAGCGATCCTGACGCGGTAGAACGGCAGATCTTTCTCGCCCGTTGCGGGCTCATACTCCTGAGAGGTCTTGGAGGCGTCGTAGTCGCTCCAGAGCCACAACATCTCCGCAGGCAGCTCGGCGTTTCCGTGGGCGCCGTTGTGGGTGCCTGAGCCAAAGCTGAAGTGGAAATCGTAGTCGCGGAATTTCAAGGAGTTCGCCATCTGGATGTTCTGCATCGGCCAGCTTCCGAAGGGGTTCTCCAGATCCCCCGACCCATCTTGCAGCCAGACGCGAATATTCCGTTTGGGATCGGTGCGCACGCGAAAGGGGTAGGTGTTGCCGCCGTCGAACTCGCCGGGATGATTTTGCTGCAAGTTCGTGAAGCTGCCGATGCGCGAGAGCACGCGGCTGAACTGATCGGGCTGAAACCAGGCAACATTGAAGGCGCAGATTCCGCCGGACGAATTGCCGGCGATGGCACGGCTGTAGGCATCCTTGCGGATGTTGTAGTTGGACGATATCACGGGCAGAATCTCATCGCGCAGGAAGCGAGCGAAGCGATCCGAGACGGTGTCGTACTCGATACCGCGCATGGATTTCTCGCCGAGCGTACCGGGATCGATGAAGACGTGGATCATCACCGGGATTTTGCTTGCGGCGGTCAAATTATCGAAGACGATCTGGGCGCGAGTGTTGCCATCGCGCTGCACCAGGGTGTGTCCGTCCTGCCAAACCATCAGAGCTACGGGCGTGCTGGCGGCATATTGAGCGGGGACGTAGACCCAGTAATCGCACTTCATGCCGTCATAAATTTTGCTGGTGAAAACCATCTTGCCGGAAAGCGTGCCGTGGGGGACGCCCGGTTTTTCGTAAGACTCGGGCCCATAAGCGGGGACGTCGGTTTTGCCCCCGAAGGCGGCTTTGTCGATCAAGTAATAAAACGAATGCGAAAGTCCGGTTTCGAGTTTGGCCGTGGCGAACCAGAGATTGCTCTTACCCGCGCGCCGCATTGAGGGACCGGGCTGATCGTCAACCACAAGCTGCGGAGCATTGTCGGTTTCGAGGGCAAAGAGAAAATCAGGACCATCGCCGACGACCGCCACACCTTTCCGCAGGTCCTCGGCCGGAAAAGATCCACGGAGGGCGTCGGAAAATTCGGGGCGAGCAGGTTTTCGCGAAAGCTCGATGAGTTCGGATGTGGACTTCTTGTCGCCTGCGAAGGCGATGCAGGCGATGAGAGCCAGAGCGAGAACCTTCATAGCCGCGCGGCGCGCATCTCTTCCGCCAGATAGTCGCTGGCGCGCCAGGATAGCGCGAGGATGGTCAGGGTCGGGTTCTTCTCCGAAGCCGTGGTGAAAGCCGCGCCATCCACCACGAACAGATTCTTTACCTCGTGCGATTGGCAAAAGCCGTTGAGCGCGGAACGCTTCGGATCCGTTCCCATGCGGCAGGTGCCGTGCTCATGAATTGCGCTGCCGGCCACATCGAGATGGCCGCGCTCGAAAGGCAGAATCTCAGCTTTGGCCGCATGCAGAACTTCTTCCGCCATGTCGTACATCTCTTTAGCCATGCGATGCTCGTTTTCGCCGATCTTATATTCGATACGCGCGATCGGCACGCCATAGCGGTCGAGAGGAGTGCCTTCCACGGTAACGCGATTGTCGGCGCGCGGCAGCACTTCGCCATAAGGGTGCATGGCCACCAGCGCTGGGTAGCGCTGCTTCACCGACGCCTTGAAAGTCTTGCCGAAGCCGGGCAGATTGCCGGCAAATGCGGCATTCATCTGCGCACCCGATCCCCAAAACTGGCTGCCGTAACCGCGCAAATAATCGCGCTTCCCGCCGCGATGGTTGAAGCGCGGCATGTAAATATGCTCCCCCCCGATGCCGTCGTCATTCTGAGTCGCAGTGCCCATCAGTTCGGGAACGAAGCCGTACATGTGGAATCGAATTTGTTCGGAAAGATAGCGTCCGATGACGTCCGATGAATTGGCGATACCGTTGGGGTAACGCTTGGACTTCGAGTTCAACAGGATCCGCGTGGAGTCGATGCAAGCGGCGGCGACCACCACTACCCGCGCTTTGACGGTGTGCTCCTGCTTCGTAACGCGGTCGAAATATTGGACGCCGCTGGCGCGTCCGTCATCGCCATCGAGAACGCGAGCGACCACGGCATTGTCGATGACCGTCACTTTGCCGGTTTTGAGTGCGGGCTCGATCAGGTAATCCGAGGAGTTGAAGAATGCCGAAACGTCGCATCCGCGCCCGCATGCGCCGCAATAATGGCATGGGCTATGACCGTTGTAGGGTTTCGTTTCCACCGCGCGCCGAACGGAAACCACTGAGATTCCCTGCGCGGCGGCGGCTTTCTTCAGCAGCACTTCACCGCACCGAAGATTCGGCGGAGGGAGATGATATTTGCTCCCCGGAAGAGAATCCTGGTCGTCGGCGCCGCCGCAGACGCCGATAAGCTGCTCAACCTTGTCGTAATAAGGAGCGATGTCTTTGTAGCGAATGGGCCACGGAATCTCCCAGCCATCGCGCTCGGCCGAGGCGAAGTCGAGGTCGGAGTAGCGCAGCGAAACGCGTCCCCAGATATTGGTGCGGCCGCCGCGGCCCCACACGCGAACCAGATCGAAAGGCTGATCTTTCGTGTAGATGTAGGGCTCGACCTTGCGATCCAGTTCGAACTGCGGCGGATGCTCGCCGCGTTCGACGCGCTCGCGCCATTCCCATGG